>NZ_JABWRA010000020.1:0-105911 GCF_014268705.1 Pseudomonas sp. SWRI179
AAAGCGGTGTGTCAGTTAACATCAATGTCGCCTGACACACCGCTTTCGCGAGCAAGCCCGCTCCCACATTGGACTTGCGCCGACCGGTTTACTGAACGGTCGCGCCGCCTTCCTGTTGCATGCGCTGCAGTTCTTGCGCGTACAGGGCATCGAAGTTCACCGGAGCCAGCATCAGGGCCGGGAACGAACCGCGGGTCACCAGGCTGTCCAGGGTTTCACGGGCGTAAGGGAACAGGATGTTCGGGCAGAACGCGCCCAGGGTGTGGCTCATCGAAGCGGCGTCCAGGTTCTTGATCAGGAAGATACCGGCCTGTTGCACTTCGGCGATGAACGCCACTTCGTCACCGTTCTTCACGGTCACCGACAGGGTCAGCACCACTTCGTGGAAGTCATCTTCCAGGGCTTTCTGACGGGTGTTCAGGTCCAGGCCTACGCTCGGCTCCCACTGCTGGCGAAAGATCGCCGGGCTTTTCGGGGCTTCGAAGGACAGGTCGCGAACGTAAATGCGCTGCAAGGAGAATTGCGGTGCGGCTTCTTCTTCAGTGGCAGCTGTGTTCTGTTGGTCAGTCATCGCAGATCCTTCTTACTTTCAGGTTCTATTAATTGGGAATTCAGGCCTTGAGCAGCGCGTCGAGCTTGCCGGCGCGCTCCAGGGCGAACAGGTCATCGCAACCGCCCACGTGGGTGTCGCCGATCCAGATCTGCGGCACGGAGGTGCGCCGGGCCTTCTGGGTCATTTCGGCGCGCAGTTGCGGCTTGCCGTCGACCTTGATCTCTTCGAAAGCCACGCCCTTGTGCGCGAGCAATTGCTTGGCTCGGGAGCAATAGGGGCAGTAATCGCTGGAATAGACAACTACGTGGGGCATGTCACTTCACCAGGGGCAGATTGTCGGCTTTCCAGCTCGCAACGCCACCGGACAGTTTGGCGGCGGTGAAGCCGGACTTCATCAGTTCGCGGGCAAGGGTACCGGCCTGCTGGCCCTGGGCGTCCACCAGAATCAGCGTCTTGGCCTTGTGTTTTTCCAGTTCGGCCGCACGAGCGATCAGTTTGTCCTGGGGAATGTTCAGCGCGCCGACAATGTGACCGGCGGCGTAGTCCTTGCTCGGGCGGA
This sequence comes from Pseudomonas sp. SWRI179, assembly GCF_014268705.1. Classification (NCBI taxonomy): domain Bacteria; kingdom Pseudomonadati; phylum Pseudomonadota; class Gammaproteobacteria; order Pseudomonadales; family Pseudomonadaceae; genus Pseudomonas; species Pseudomonas sp. SWRI179. Next base: position 1,113 of record NZ_JABWRA010000020.1, read on the forward strand.
TATCGACCACGACGCCGGCGTCCTTGTTGACCAGCGCGGTCAGCTCGCCGGTGCTCAGGCTGCGTCCGCCGCCCTGCATCGTGTGGGCAACCAGCAACGCCAGCAGTACGACGAAGATACCGACGAGAATGTAGTGGTTAGTGGCAAATTCAATCAGGTGAGCAACCATCGAAGGAGGTTCCAGGGCGTTAAAATGTCGGCCAGTATACACAGCACGCAAGGCCGGCCAAACCCCGCCCGGCGGTGACGCCGTCGGAACTTACCTTTAAACTGCCCGTCCCTTTTCCATCGTCTTCTTTTAACCCGCCACGAGTGGATTCCATGACTACCACGCCTAAACCTTTGGTCCTGATGATTCTCGACGGCTTCGGTCACAGTGACAGCCACGAATCCAACGCCGTGTATTCGGCCAACAAGCCGGTGCTGGACCGTTTATGGGCCACCGTGCCCAACGGCCTGATCTCCGGCAGCGGCATGGATGTCGGCCTGCCGGACGGGCAGATGGGCAATTCCGAAGTCGGCCACATGAACCTCGGCGCAGGCCGTGTGGTGTACCAGGACTTCACCCGCGTGACCAAATCGATCCGCGACGGCGAATTTTTCGAAAACCCGACCATCTGCGCCGCCGTGGATAAAGCCGTGGCCGCCGGCAAGGCCGTGCATTTCATGGGCCTGTTGTCCGACGGCGGCGTGCACAGCCACCAGGATCACCTGGTCGCCATGGCCGAACTCGCTGCCAGGCGTGGTGCTGAAAATATTTATCTGCACGCCTTTCTCGATGGCCGCGATACGCCACCGAAGAGCGCCGAGTCGTCGATCAAAGTATTGGACGACGCGTTCAAGGCGCTGGGCAAAGGCCGGATCGCCAGCCTGATCGGTCGCTACTTCGCCATGGACCGCGATAACCGCTGGGACCGAGTCGCCCAGGCTTACAACCTGATCGTCGATGGCAATGCCGAGTTTCACGCCGCCACCGCGCAAGAAGGCCTGCAAGCCGCCTACGAGCGCGGCGAAAGCGACGAATTCGTCAAGGCCACCACCCTCGGCGCGCCGGTTAAAGTCGAAGACGGCGATGCCGTGGTGTTCATGAACTTCCGCGCCGACCGCGCCCGCGAACTGACCCGAGTATTTGTCGAAGACGATTTCCAGGAATTCGAACGCGCCCGCCAGCCGAAACTGGCCGGTTTCGTGATGCTGACTCAATACGCCGCCAGCATTCCCGCGCCATCGGCCTTCGCCGCCGGCAGCCTGGAAAATGTGCTCGGCGACTACCTGGCGAAAAACGGCAAGACCCAGCTACGCATCGCCGAGACCGAAAAGTACGCCCACGTGACGTTCTTTTTCTCCGGTGGCCGTGAAGAACCTTTCCCGGGTGAGGAACGCATCCTGATCCCGTCGCCAAAAGTCGCCACCTACGACCTGCAACCGGAAATGAGCGCGCCGGAAGTGACCGACCGCATCGTCGATGCCATCGAGAACCAGCGCTACGACGTCATCGTTGTGAACTATGCCAACGGCGACATGGTGGGCCATAGCGGCGTGTTCGAGGCGGCGGTCAAGGCCGTGGAATGCCTGGATGCCTGCGTGGGTCGCATCGTCGAGGCTTTGGAAAAAGTCGGCGGGGAAGCGTTGATCACGGCCGACCACGGCAACGTCGAGCAAATGTCCGACGAATCCACCGGCCAGGCCCACACCGCCCACACCACCGAGCCAGTGCCGTTCATCTATGTCGGCAAGCGTGACTTCAAGGTTCGCGACGGCGGCGTGCTGGCTGACGTAGCGCCGACCATGCTGATGTTGCTGGGCATGGAGAAGCCGGCGGAGATGACCGGGACGTCGATCCTCGTCTGACGAAACACAAATCCCGCAAACCTGTGGGAGCAAAGCTTGCTCGCGATAGCAATCCAACCATTTACATCTTCGTTGGATGTGCCGACGTCATCGCGAGCAAGCTTTGCTCCCACAGGGGTTTGGCGGGAAATGAGTGCCTTGCCCTGCTCCAGTTATCACACAGCCCCAAATGGGCGTTTTTTTTGCAGCGTGGGGCGGGCATACTAGGCCGTCCCTTTCCCTGGTGTCGCCCGCCTCTATGCTTCGCGTCCTGATAGCCCTCGCTCTGACCTGCCTGCTTCAACCGGCCTTTGCCGACGAGCGCGCGCAAACCCAACAGCAGTTGGAAGCCACGCGCCAGGACATTGCCGAGCTGAAAAAACTGCTGGGCAAGTTGCAGGAAGAAAAATCCAGCGTGCAGAAAGACCTGCGCGGCACCGAAACCGAGATGGGCAAGCTGGAGAAGCAGGTCGACGCCCTGCAAAAAGAGCTGAAGAAAAGCGAATCCGAGCTGCAGCGGCTCGATGGAGAGAAAAAAAAACTCCAGGGCGCGCGCACTGAGCAGCAAAAGCTGATCGCCATCCAGGCCCGGGCCGCCTACCAGAACGGCCGCCAGGAATACCTCAAGCTGCTGCTCAACCAACAGAACCCCGAGAAATTCGCCCGCACCCTCACTTATTACGACTACCTGAGCCAGGCCCGCCTGGAGCAACTCAAGAATTTCAACGAAACCCTGCGCCAACTGGCCAATGTCGAAAAAGACATCGAGCTGCAGCAAGCCCAGTTGCTGGTGCAGAAAAGCAGCCTCGACACCCAGCGTGAAGAACTCGAGAAGGTTCGCAAGGAGCGCCAGGTGGCCCTGGCCAAGCTCAATGACGACGTGAAGGCCCGCGACAGCAAGCTCAAGGCTCGCGAGCAGGACCAGGCCGAACTGGCCAATGTGTTGAAAACCATCGAGGAAACCCTGGCCCGTCAGGCTCGAGAGGCAGAAGAAGCGCGTCAGAAAGCGCTGATCGCCCAGCAGGAAGCCGAAAAAAAGCGCTTACGTGAAGCCCAGGCCGACGCAGACGCCGGCGACGCCCCGCGCAAACCGGCAAAAACCAGCCCCGGCGCGCTGGTTTCCAGTGATGGCGAAACCTTCGGCGGTGCTTTTGCTTCAGCCCGAGGCAAACTTCCATGGCCGGTCAATGGTCGATTGCTTGCGCGCTTCGGTGAAACCCGCGGCGACGACACCCGCACCAAGTGGGACGGGGTCATGATCAGCGCTTCCGCCGGCAGCCAGGTGCATGCCGTGCATGGCGGTCGCGTGGTATTCGCCGACTGGTTGCGTGGCGCCGGCCTGTTGGTGATCCTCGATCACGGCAACGGTTACTTGAGCCTGTACGGCCACAACCAGACGCTGCTCAAGGCGGCGGGCGATGTGGTCAAGGCCGGTGAGTCCATCTCCACGGTCGGCAACAGTGGCGGGCAGGATACGCCAGCGCTGTATTTCGCTATTCGTCAGCAGGGTCGCCCCAGTGACCCGGCCCAATGGTGTCGTGCGCAAGGATAGCGCGCCCATCCTATTAAGGAGTTCGTTCGACATGCTGCATTTGTCCCGCCTCACCTCGCTGGCCCTGACGATCGCCCTCGTGATCGGTGCGCCCCTGGCTTTTGCCGCCGAACCGGCCCCATCGGCACCCGCCGCCACCGCCGCGACCACCAAGGCCCCGCTGCCGCTGGACGAACTGCGCACCTTTGCCGAGGTCATGGACCGGATCAAGGCCGCCTATGTCGAGCCCGTGGATGACAAGATGCTGCTGGAGAACGCCATCAAAGGCATGCTCAGCAACCTTGACCCGCACTCGGCCTACCTGGGGCCGGAAGATTTTGCCGAATTGCAGGAAAGCACCAGCGGCGAGTTCGGCGGCCTGGGCATCGAAGTCGGCAGCGAAGACGGTTTCGTCAAGGTCGTCTCGCCGATCGACGACACGCCTGCCTCGAAGGCTGGCATCCAGGCAGGTGACTTCATCGTCAAGATCAACGGCCAACCGACCCGCGGCCAGAGCATGACCGAAGCCGTGGACAAGATGCGCGGCAAGATCGGCCAGAAGATCACCCTGACCCTGGTACGCGACGGCGGCACGCCGTTCGATGTGACCCTGACCCGGGCGGTCATCCAGGTCAAGAGCGTGAAGAGCCAGCTGCTGGAATCGGGCTACGGCTACATCCGTATCACTCAGTTCCAGGTCAAGACCGGCGAAGAAGTCGCCAAGTCCCTGGCCAAGCTGCGCAAGGACAACGGCAAGAAACTCAACGGCCTGGTCCTGGACCTGCGCAACAACCCCGGCGGCGTGCTGCAATCGGCCGTGGAAGTGGTGGACCACTTCATCACCAAGGGCCTGATCGTCTACACCAAGGGGCGCATCGCCAATTCCGAACTGCGTTTCTCGGCCACTGGCAACGACTTGAGCGAAGCCGTGCCACTGGTGGTGCTGATCAACGGCGGCAGTGCCTCGGCCTCGGAAATCGTCGCCGGCGCCCTGCAGGACCAGAAACGCGGCGTGGTCATGGGTACCACCAGCTTCGGCAAGGGCTCGGTGCAGACTGTGTTGCCACTGAACAACGAGCGCGCCCTGAAGATCACCACCGCGCTGTACTTCACGCCTAACGGCCGCTCCATCCAGGCCCAGGGCATCGTCCCGGACATCGAAGTGCGCAAGGCCAAGATCACTAGCGAGGCGGATAGCGAATACTTCAAGGAAGCCGACCTGCAAGGTCACTTGGGCAATGGCAACGGCGGCGCCGACAAACCGACCGGCTCCGGCGCCAAGGCCAAGCCAATGCCGCAGGACGACGACTATCAATTGGCCCAGGCCTTGAGCTTGCTCAAGGGGTTGAACATCACGTCCGGCCGCTGAGATGGGCTTGCGCTTCACCTTCGTCCTGCTGTGCCTGCTGGCGGGAGCCGTTAACGCGGCCCCCGCCACACCTTCTTCGCCGCACAAGGCGTACCTGAGCCTGATCATCGACGACCTGGGGCAGAACCTGCCTCGGGATCGCCGGGTATTGGCCCTCCCTGGTCCGGTCACCGCCGCGATCATGCCCGACACGCCCCATGCCGCCGAATTCGCCCGCGAAGCCCATCGCGCCGGCAAGCTGGTCATGCTCCACATGCCCATGGACCCGGCCACCGGGCCATTCGCCTGGCATCCGGAACTGCCCATCGAAGAACTGGGCAAACGCCTGGACGCCGCGTTCGCCGCCGTGCCCTATACCAGCGGGATCAACAACCACATGGGCAGCCGCATGACCGCCCAACCCCAGGCCATGGCCTGGCTGATGGCGAATTTGCAGCAGCGTCACAAGTTTTTCGTCGACAGCCGCACCAGCGCCCAGACCGCCGCCGCCGCCGAGGCGCAGAAGATCGGCCTCGCCAGTGTGTCGCGGGATGTGTTCCTGGATGACGAGCGCACCGAAGCCGCCATAGCCGGCCAGCTCCAGATCGCCATTGACCTGGCCCGCCGGCAAGGCTCGGCCGTGATGATCGGCCATCCCTACCCGCAGACCCTGGCCGTGCTCGAACGCGAACTGCCCAAGCTCAAGGCCCAGGGCATCGAATGGATCGACATCAAATCGATGATCAGCCTGCGCAGCAACCGGGCGATGGTTGGGCATGGGAAAGATGGGGTTTATCGGTAGCAGCCCATCGCGAGCAAGCTCGCTCCCACAGTGGTTCTGCATCGGGCACAAGATTTGTGTTCACAGCAGATCCCCTGTGGGAGCGAGCCTGCTCGCGATGAAGGCTGCACATTCAACATCTCTGCAAGCTGATCCACCGCATTCGCGAGCAGGCTCGCTCCCACAGGGATTCTGAGGTGGGCATCGTATCTGTGAACACCCAGGCAACTTTGTGGGAGCGGGCTTGCTCGCGAAGGGGCCAGCACACTCAACACCTCTGCAAGCTGATTCACCGCTTTCGCGAGCAAGCCCGCTCCCACATTTTGATCTGTGGTGAATGCAGTATCTGGGGTCGCCCCGATACCTGTGGGAGCGAGCCTGCTCCGGGCGGCGATCCGACGAAGGCGGCAGCGCGGCGGCTGAAGTTCTAGAGATACCGCGCCATGATCGCGTCCACTTCACCTTCCTTGCGCAGCTCATCCAAGGCCTTTTGCAGCCGGGCAACCACGTCGTCAGGCACGTCCTTGTTCAAGGCCAGGTACAGCTCGGCACTGTTGAAGCGCAGCACAGTCTTGAGATCGCTCACCCCTTCCTGTCGCGCCAGGTACCGCCCGGCCGGGTCACCGGTGGCCCACAGGTCGATCTGGCCATTGACCAGCTTGCGGGCATTGTCCTGGTCACGCAGCACGACCATCGGCTTCAGCCCTTGCTTGGCCAACGTCTCGGCGATCGCGTCGCCCTTGTAGGCACCGATCTTGTATTGGCGCGCCTGCTCCAGCGAGTCGAGGGCGATCTTGCTGTCGGCCTTGGCGAGCAAGATCCAGTCGTCCGGACCAATGGGGCCGACCCATTTGAATAGTTTTTCACGCTCCGGTAACCGCGCCATGACAAACACACCGTAACCCGGACTTTCCAGGGCGAGTTTGTAGATGCGCTCCCAAGGGAAACGCAGCGTCAGGCTGTAGGAGATATCGGCACGCTTGAATATTTCCCGGACGATGTCCACGGCAATGCCATGGATGTTCTCGTCCTGGGCGAAGTTCTTGCCGTTCTTGGCCATGTTGTACGGGGGGAAGTTTTCCGTCAGCAACACCAGCGATGTATCAGCGGCACGGACGGTGCCTGCGAGCAGCAACGTGGCACCGGCAAAGGCAAGAACGAGGCGTTTGAGCATGTCGGGCTACCGCAATCCATGGTGTGCCCAAGAGTGCCTTGGGCCCGCCATGGTGTCCAGCGATCAGCGAATGCAGATACCGCGATGAGCCATGTAGGCCTTGGCTTCCGGCACGGTGTATTCACCGAAGTGGAAGATACTCGCCGCCAGCACCGCGCTGGCATGGCCTTCGAGGATGCCGTCGGCCAGGTGTTGCAGGTTGCCGACGCCGCCGGACGCGATCACCGGAATGCCCAGGGCATCGCTGATGGCGCGGGTGACACCTAGGTCAAAGCCGTTCTTCATGCCGTCCTGGTCCATGCTGGTCAGCAGGATTTCACCGGCCCCGAGGCCTTCCATCTTCTTCGCCCACTCGACGGCGTCCAGGCCCGTAGGTTTGCGCCCACCGTGGGTGAAGATTTCCCAGCGTGGGGTTTCGCCCGGGCCGGAGACTTTCTTCGCGTCGATGGCCACGACGATGCACTGCGAGCCGAAGTGCTGGGCCGCTTCGCCGACGAATTCCGGGTTGAACACCGCCGCAGTGTTGATGGACACCTTGTCCGCCCCGGCATTGAGCAGGTTGCGGATGTCCTGCACGGTGCGCACGCCACCGCCCACGGTCAGCGGGATGAACACCTGGCTGGCCATGCGCTCGACGGTGTGCAATGTGGTGTCGCGGCCATCGACGCTGGCCGTGATGTCGAGGAAGGTAATCTCGTCCGCACCCTGCTCATCGTAGCGACGGGCGATTTCCACCGGGTCGCCGGCATCACGGATGTTCTCGAACTTGACGCCCTTGACCACCCGGCCGTTGTCCACGTCCAGGCAAGGGATGATGCGTTTGGCCAGCGCCATGGTCAGTCCTCAGCCTTTGTACGAATCGCAGAAAGCTTGCGCTTCAGCGACGTCGAGGGTGCCTTCATAGATCGCACGACCGGTGATTGCACCGATGATGCCCGGCGCCTTGGCGTCGAGCAGCGACTTGATGTCACCCAGGTTATGGATACCACCGGAAGCGATCACCGGGATCTTGGTGGCAGCGGCCAGTGCAGCGGTGAACGGCACGTTGCAGCCCTGCATCATGCCGTCTTTGGCGATATCGGTATAAACGATCGAGGACACGCCGTCGGCTTCAAACTGCTTGGCCAGATCGATGACCTGCACGGTGCTGATTTCAGCCCAGCCATCGGTGGCGACGAAACCGTCCTTGGCATCCAGGCCAACGATGATTTTGCCAGGGAACGCGCGACAGGCTTCGGCGACGAAAGCCGGGTCTTTCACAGCCTTGGTGCCGATGATCACGTAACTCACGCCAGCCTTGACGTAGTGCTCGATGGTTTCCAGCGAGCGAATGCCGCCGCCGATCTGGATCGGCAGGTTCGGATAGCGCTTGGCGATGGCCGTAACCACTTCGCCATTGACCGGCTGCCCTTCGAAGGCGCCGTTGAGGTCGACCAGATGCAGGCGACGGCAGCCGCCTTCCACCCACTTGGCGGCCATGCTCACCGGGTCATCGGAAAACACCGTGGAGTCTTCCATGCGGCCCTGGCGCAGACGTACGCAAGCGCCGTCCTTGAGATCGATAGCGGGGATAATTAGCATGCTTTTCCTTCGTCAAAGAGCTGCAAGCTGCAAGCCATAAGCTGCAAGCAGGCACGCATTCCAATACTTGCAGCTTCAAGCTTGAAGCTTGCCGCTGCTCTAATTCTTCTCGAGCGCCCACAAGTCGCTTTCAATGCTTTCGAACCTTTCTTTAAGGTGCGCCTGCACATCGAAAATCGCCCTGTTGTAATAATGCGGAGCAATTTCGCGGGTAAACAGGTCAAGAATTTCCGCCGCCTCGAACGAGCCCAGGTCCAGCTCGAAACGTTCCTCCATGAACCGCTGGATCTTGCGGTTCGCTTCACTCTCCTGCTCGGGCGTGAGGGTGAGGATCGGCGGTTTCTTGCGGGCCATTACCAGCGCCCGTCCCATGCCGCGAAGTTCTGCAACAGTTGCAGGCCGTGGGTATGGCTCTTCTCCGGGTGGAATTGCACGGCGAAGCGCGAACCGTCGGCCAGGGCCGCGGCGAAATCGACGCCATAGTGACCACTGCCCACCACCTGCCGCGCATTGCCGGCGGCGATGTAGTAGCTGTGCACGAAGTAGAAACGCGCCAGGTCCGGAATGTTGTGCCACAGCGGGTGATCCACCGCCTGCTTCACTTCGTTCCAGCCCATGTGCGGGACTTTCAAGTGCTCGCCGTCTTCATGCAGGCCCTTGCCAAAGAACTTCACCTGGCCTGGGAACAGCGAAATGCAATCGACACCGTCGTTCTCTTCACTGCGATCGAGCAAGGCCTGCATGCCCACGCAAATACCGAGGAATGGACGGTCCAGGCTGACTTCGTGCACCAGCTTGTCGAAGCCCAGGCGACGAATCTCGGCCATGCAATCACGAATCGCCCCGACGCCGGGGAACACCACTCGGTCGGCTTCGCGAATCACGTCGGCATCGCTGGTGATCAGCACCTTGCCGGCGCCCACGTGTTCGAGGGCCTTGGCCACCGAGTGCAGGTTGCCCATGCCGTAGTCGATTACCGCGACCGTCTGCATTACAGGACGCCCTTGGTGGAAGGCATCTGGCCGGCCATGCGGTCATCGAGTTCCACAGCCATGCGCAGCGCGCGGCCGAACGCCTTGAACACGGTTTCGATCTGGTGGTGGGTGTTGTGCCCGCGCAGGTTGTCGATGTGCAGGGTCACGTTGGCGTGGTTGACGAAGCCCTGGAAGAATTCCTGGAACAGGTCAACGTCGAAGCCGCCGACGGTGGCACGGGTATACGGCACATGCATTTGCAGGCCAGGGCGACCGGAGAAGTCGATGACCACGCGCGACAGCGCTTCATCCAGCGGCACGTAGGCATGGCCGTAGCGACGGATGCCCTTCTTGTCGCCGATGGCCTTGGTAAAGGCCTGGCCCAAGGTGATACCGACGTCCTCCACCGTGTGGTGGTCGTCGATATGCAGGTCGCCCTTGCTGACGATGTCCAGGTCGATCAGCCCGTGACGGGCGATCTGGTCCAGCATGTGCTCAAGAAAAGGCACACCAATATCAAACCGGGCCTTACCGGTGCCATCCAGGTTGATCGAGGCTTTGATCTGGGTTTCCAGAGTGTCGCGCTCGACAGACGCCTTACGTTCGGCCATCACCAGCTCCGCAAAATCATTGGGCGAAAAAGGCAGCCATTATAGGGGCGCGAGCGGCAAACAGAAACACAAGAGGTGACATCACTGACGGGCTGAATCCCGGGCTGTCGGTGATAGACATGTCCATACAAGCTTTCAAGGTCACCCAAAAGCAAATGTGGGAGCGGGCTTGCTCGCGAAGGCGGCGTATCAGTCGACATCATCGTTAACTGACACACCGCATTCGCGAGCAAGCCCGCTCCCACATTTAGGGTTGCCCTGGCCTGACGGTCAGGGCAACGGTCTTAGCGGAACAACACCGCCGTCTTCTGCAGGGTCACCCACACACCCCACGCCAACGGAATGCCCACCACCAGCCAGGCGGCGATCGCCAAGGGCTTGGTGCCCGGTGCGGCTTTCCATTCCAGCGAAGTGGTGCTGTCGGCGCCCTTGTCATGGCCCAGCGCCTGTTCGGCGGCCAGTTCGGCGTCGGTCATGAAGTACTTGTCGGCGACCGGACGGACCAGCAGGTTGCACAGGAAACCCAGCACCAACAGGCCGGCAAGGATATACAAGGTGATGTCATAGGCCGCGGCACGTTCAACACCGATGCTCAACTGATATTCACGCAAGTAGTTCACCAATACCGGACCCAGCACGCCCGCAGCAGCCCAGGCAGTCAGGAGACGACCGTGGATTGCGCCAACCATTTGCGTACCGAACAGGTCCGCCAGGTAGGCTGGCACGGTGGCGAAACCGCCGCCGTACATCGACAGGATGATGCAGAACGCCGCCACGAACAGCGCGACGCTGCCCAGATGACCGAGGTTCGGGATCAGCGCGTACAGGGCAAAGCCCAGGGCGAAAAACACGAAATAGGTGTTTTTACGACCCAGGTAATCCGAGAACGAGGCCCAGAAGAACCGACCGCCGATGTTGAACAGGCTCAACAGACCGGTGAAGCCGGCCGCGATGGCCGCGATCTGGCCCAGTTGCACAGCGTCCAACTGACCGAACGGCAGGTCATTGCCCAGCAGCTTGCCGCCGAACACTTCCTGCAACAATGGCGAAGCCATGCCGAGGATGCCGATACCCGCCGATACGTTCAGGCACAGCACCAGCCATACCAGACGGAACTGCGGGGTTTTCCAGGCGACATTCACGTGAACGTGGCGATGGGTGATCATCGCGTTCGCGGCTTTCTTCGGTGCCGGGGTCCAGCCTTCAGGCTTCCAGCCAGTCGGCGGCACGCGGTACGACAAGGCGCCACCGATCATGAACACGAAATAGATCGCAGCCATGACCAGGAAGCTCTGCCAGACGCCCACGCCAGTCGGCGAAGCGAAGTGGTTCATCAGCGCCGCAGCCAGCGGAGCACCGACCATCGCACCACCGCCGAAGCCCATGATCGCCATGCCGGTCGCCATGCCGCGCTTGTCCGGGAACCACTTGATCAGCGTGGACACTGGCGAGATGTAGCCCAGGCCCAGGCCGATACCGCCGATCACCCCGGAACCGACCCACATCAGCCAGATCTGATGGGTATAGATACCCAGCGCGGAAATCAGCAGGCCACCGCACCAGCACAAGGCCGATACAACGCCGGCCTTGCGTGGCCCGGCGTGTTCCAGCCAGCCGCCCCAGATCGCTGCCGAGCAGCCCAGGAAGATGAAGAACAGGGTGTAGATCCAGCCGAGCATCGAGATCGGCCAGTCACATTGGGACGAAAAGACTTGCGAGATGAAGCTCATATCCGGTGCACAGGCCACAGGCTTGGTAATCCCCAAGGCTTTGGACAGTGGCAACCAGAACACCGAGAAGCCATAGGCCATGCCGATGCACAAGTGAATGGCCAGTGCGGCCGGTGGAACCAGCCACCGGTTGAAACCCGGCTTGGCGATGATGCGCTCCTTGGAGAGGAACGCTGGCTGGTCGGCGACGCCGCCCGCCGTGATGCTCGTGCTCATTGTGTATCCCCCAGTTATTGGAATGGTTCGTCAGCCACGCATCACCCTCAGCCTTCATTGCACGCAGGCATGGCTGTATTTTCTGGTGAAGCTCCATAGTGTGCGACATCAAGTCGCAGAAGGACGGACGAACGGGCAAAGGTTACCATTTGCTCGTGGCAGAAAAACCAAAGTGATATCACCTTTTTCGTGCCATCTGTCTTATCGCACGCTTGCTCGCTTTCTGTAGGGGACTAACGATTTATTTTTTCCGCGGCTGAAACCAGCCCCGTCCCCATGGGTCTTTGTTCGGCAGGCCTGCCGGAAGAACGATCACTCAACGCGCCACCAACTCGGGGCGTTATACTCGCGGCTAAATTTTGAACTCAACCTACAAGGATTCGCCCATGAAAGCGTTCGGCAAAATCCTGGGTCTGGTACTTCTCGGGCTGTTGCTGATCATTGTGGCCCTGGGCTTTGCCCTGACCCACCTGTTCGATCCCAACGACTACAAAGAAGAGATCCGCCAGATAGCCCGCGACAAGGCCCACATCGAGCTGACCCTCAATGGCGATATCGGCTGGAGCCTGTTTCCATGGCTGGGCCTGGAGTTGCACGACGCCAGCGTCGCGACCTTGGCCAATCCAACCCAACCTTTCGCCGACCTGCAGATGCTCGGTCTTTCGGTCCGGGTCATCCCGCTGCTGCGCCGGGAAGTGCAGATGAGCGATGTGCGCGTCGAAGGCCTGAACCTGCGGCTCAACCGTGACAAGAACGGTCACGGAAACTGGGAAGACATCGGTAAAGCGCCGGCCTCCGCGACGACGGCGAACACCCCGGCACCGACGCCGGCCGAACAGCCAGCCCCGCCTGCTAGCACCCCGGCAGAAAAACCTGCCCAGCCGACCCGCCTGGACATCGACAGCCTGACCGTGAACAACGCCCGGGTCGAATACACCGACGAGCAGACCGGCAAGCTGTTCACCGCCGAAAGCATCCAACTGAGCACCGGCCCGGTCCACGACTCCACCAATATTCCGGTGACCCTGACTGCATTCCTGTCCAGCAACCAGCCGGCCGTGCGCGTACGCACCGAAGTGACCGGCGAACTGCGCTTCGAGCGCGCCTTGCAGCGCTACAAGTTCGAAGACCTGAAACTGTCCGGCGAGGCCACCGGCGACCCGTTGCAGGGCAAGACCCTGAATTTCGCCGCCCAAGGCCAACTGTTCCTGGACAAGGCGGCCAACGTCGCCGAATGGACCGGCATCAAGCTGTCGCTCAACCAACTGCGCGCCCTCGGTGAGCTGAAGGTCAACGACCTCGACAAGACCCCGCAATTGAATGGCGGAATATCGATCGCCCAGTTCGACCTGGCGAAATTCGTCGACAGCGTCGGCCAGACACTCCCGGCCATGGCCGAAGGCAGCCTGAGCAAGGTCGAATTGGCCAGCCGCATTGCCGGCACGCCAAGCAGCGTCGAATTCAACGACATCAACTTGAAGCTCGACGACAGCCACTTCAGCGGTCGTATCGCCGTGGCAGACTTTGCCAAACAGGCCCTGCGCGTGCAGCTCAAGGCCGACACCTTCAACGTCGACCGTTACCTGCCGCCAAAATCCGCCGAAGCCGACAGTTCCAAGGCGGCCCGTGAGGCTGAAGTCAGCAACACCGAAGCCAGCGCCATGGCCGGTGCCGGCAGCACACCGCTGCCGAGCGCTCCGACCCAGGGTGCCTGGAGTAACGATCGGCTGTTTCCGGTGGAGCGCCTGGGCAAGCTGGACCTCGATGCCGACCTGACCTTCGGACAACTGACCCTCGATAAACTGCCGATCCAGAACGCCGCGCTCAAGGCCACCGGCCTGGGTGGCCTGCTGACCCTGGAGAACCTGCGGGGTGACCTGTACAGCGGCAACTTCGAAACCAAGGGCACCCTGGATGTGCGCCAGCCTACGCCACAGTTGAGCCTGCAAACCCGCATCAACCGGGTTCCCGCCGAGAAGATCATCGAAAGCCAGGGCAAGAATCCGCCGGTCAAGGGCCTGGTCACGCTCAACAGCGCAATCACCGCCAATGGCAATAGCCAGAAGGCCCTGATCGACAGCCTCAACGGCAACGCCGGGTTCGTCATCAACGATGGCGTGCTGCTCAATGCCAATCTCGAACAGCAATTGTGCAAAGGCATCGCCACTCTCAATCGCAAATCCCTCAGCGGCGAACCCCGGGGCAAGGACACGCCGTTCCAGCAACTCAACGGCAATCTCACCTTCAACAATGGCGTTGCCAACAACCCGGACCTGAAAGTCCGCATCCCCGGCATGACCGTCAACGGCAACGGTGATATCGACTTGCGAGTGCTGGGCATGGACTATCGCGTCGGCGTCATCGTCGAAGGCGACAAGAGCGACATGCCCGACCCGGCCTGCCAGGTCAACGAGCGCTATGTCGACGTCGAATGGCCGTTGCGCTGCCGCGGTCCCCTGGAGCTGGGGGCGAAGGCCTGCCGCCTGGACAACGACGGGCTGGGCAAGGTCGCGGCGAAGCTGGCCGGCGACCGGCTCGGCGACAAGATCGATGAGAAGCTCGGCGACAAGGTCAGCCCCGAACTGAAAGATGCGCTCAAGGGGCTGTTCAAGCGATGAGAGCCGAGCAGTTTTCCACGGCCGTCCTGGATTGGTTCGACCGCCACGGGCGTCACGATTTGCCCTGGCAACAAGACATCTCGCCCTATCGGGTGTGGGTCTCGGAAATCATGTTGCAACAGACCCAGGTCAGTACCGTGCTCAATTACTTTGACCGGTTCATGGCCTCGCTGCCCACCGTTCAAGCCTTGGCCGCCGCGCCGGAGGACGAAGTGCTGCACCTGTGGACCGGGCTGGGTTACTACACCCGTGCGCGCAACTTGCAGAAGACTGCGAAAATCGTCGTCGAGCAGTACGGCGGCGAATTCCCCCGGGACGTGGAAAAACTCACCGAGTTGCCGGGCATCGGCCTGTCCACCGCCGGCGCCATCGCCAGCATCAGCATGGGCCTGCGGGCGCCGATCCTCGATGGTAACGTCAAGCGGGTGCTGGCGCGTTTCACCGCCCAGGAAGGCTACCCAGGCGAACCCAAGGTGGCGAAACAGCTCTGGGCCACCGCTGAGCGCTTCACGCCGCAGGACCGGGTCAACGCCTACACCCAGGCGATGATGGACCTTGGCGCCACGCTCTGCACCCGCAGCAAACCCAGTTGCCTGCTCTGCCCGCTGAAGCAAGGTTGCGAGGCCCACATGCTGGGCCTGGAAACCCGCTACCCGATCCCCAAGCCGCGCAAGGAGGTGCCGAAAAAGCGCACCTTGATGCCCATGCTGGCCAACCACGAGGGCGCGATCCTGCTTTACCGTCGCCCTTCCACCGGGCTGTGGGGCGGGCTGTGGAGCCTGCCGGAACTCGACGACCTCGACGACTTGCAGCACCTGGCCCTGCAACACTCGCTGGAACTGGGCAGCCAACACGAAATGCCGGGCCTGGTGCACACCTTCAGCCACTTCCAGCTGGCGATCGAGCCCTGGCTGGTCCGGGTCCGGGAAACCGGCCATCACGTGGCCGAGGCCGACTGGCTCTGGTATAACCTCGCCACCCCGCCGCGCCTGGGCCTTGCCGCCCCGGTCAAAACCTTGCTCGAACGCGCGGCCGCCGTAATGAACGCAGGAGAGTTGCAATGACCCGCACCATCATGTGCCGCAAGTACAAAGAAGAACTGGAAGGCCTGGAACGTGCTCCATTCCCGGGCGCCAAGGGCCAGGATATTTTTGACCACGTCTCGGCCAAGGCCTGGGCCGACTGGCAGAAACACCAGACCCTGCTGATCAATGAAAAACGCCTGAACATGATGAACGCCGAAGATCGCAAATACCTTCAGGGCGAGATGGACAAGTTCTTTTCCGGCGAAGATTACGCCAAGGCCGAAGGCTACGTACCGCCGTCCGAATAAGCTGTTCAGCGTGGGGGCGAATCGTAAGCGACGGTAATAATTAAATATTTTTTGAAAACTTGCTTGACGCCCCCCTGAAAAACCCGTTTAATGCGCCCCGTTGCCCAGATAGCTCAGTCGGTAGAGCAGGGGATTGAAAATCCCCGTGTCGGCGGTTCGATTCCGTCTCTGGGCACCAAATACCGAAAACCCCGATCAAGCAATTGATCGGGTTTTTTTATTGCCTGGATTTTCTTCCTCCGCCTTAACGACTCAGCTACATTCGTCCGCTCCCCTCCAGCAAGCGAGTCGACATGGACATCACGGGCATTCCCTTCGGCACCACCGATTGGTCAACCATCGAACCCACCGAGCACAAGGGCATCACCGGAACCGCTTATTGGCGCACACGGCAATTCGGGCATATTCGGGTACGGATGGTGGAATACACGGCCGGCTACCTGGCCGACCATTGGTGCACCAAGGGCCATATCCTGTTTTGCCTCAAGGGCGAGCTCAATACTGAACTCGAAGACGGTCGGCAATTTTTGCTCAAGGCCGGCATGAGCTACCAGGTCGCCGACCAGGCCGAACCCCATCGTTCCTCCACTTCATCGGGAGCTACGCTCTTCATCGTGGATTGAGATTCGAAGCGTCCGCGTTGAAGCTGTAGGATAGGTGGCCTTATTTTCCAGCAAGGAACCGACCCATGGCATCGGTCAACAAACAGCAGAAACGAAACCAGCGCGCCAAGGTGAAAGCCAAGCAGAACCGGGTTAAGCGCTCCACTGCGCCGAATGACTTCCTCGACCCGAACGATGAGCGCATCGATCTGGAAACCGTGGACCTATCGGACCTGTTCCAACTGATGGGTGCCGCCGAAAAGATCAGCCAACAGGCCATGTGCACGGCCTTCCTGGGCCATCCACTGCTGGAGTTGGTGCTGGAGCAGGAAGGTGAGGAAGAAGCCACTGACTTCATCATTACCGCCCTGATCGAATATCGCCGCCTGACCACGGGTGTCGATGAGCAGACGGCGCTGGACTGGGTGGAGAGCAAGCAATTCCAGGCTGATTATGTCGCCGCCTCCCAGGCTCTGGCGCAAGGTAAGGTCTGAGCAGCGAAGGGACTCGCGCTTGACTACAGGCTGTAGGGATAGCTCCTACACACCAAGGCCAACGGACATAGGACGGCCTCATCCCCGTCCTGCATAAATCAGTTATTTTTCCCTCTAAGCAATCAGCCCCGTCCGGCATCATCGAGACGTCGCCTGGAGCATCCTTGCGGTCCGCCCCCTCTCAATGGCTGGATACCGCGATGACGCCACTGCTGCCCCAGGATGACCCACAGCTTGCCCCCTTGATCAACGACCTCGGCGAGCTGATTCGTCAGGCTCGCCAGAAACCTACCGTGGGCATCATTCTCTGCGCTCAAAAGGATGAGTCGGTGGTGCGTTATTCCGTGTTGCAGGGCAATGAACAGCTATTCGCCAGCCAGTATCAATTGGTGCTCCCCACCGAAGAAGAGCTGCGCAACGCGCTGGATCGCGAACAGGCACGCCTTGAGGAAGGGGCAATCGGGCGCAGTGACTTCAAGGAATAAAAGCTGATCGTGCACTCAGAAAACCCATGTAAGCTTGATGCGTTTTTTTTCCAGCAACGCTCCAGTCAATGAGCTCCATCTTGCATGTCACCGGCCTCTTCACCCTCTTCCCTGATCCAGACATTGCGGACCGAAACCGCGGAACTGCACGTCGCCCTGGAAAAACGCCTGCCGTTTTTCTCGCCAGAGTTGGACCTGGATCTATACCGGCGCTTGATGGCGGCCTACTACGGTTTTTATCAGCCCCTGGAGCAGCGGCTTCACAGGCTGGCGCTGATTCCAACCGGGCTGGACCAATCCTTGCGCATCAAACTCCCTGTATTGCGGGCCGATCTCGCGGCTCTGGGCCTGGATGACGGCGCTATCGAGGCACTGCCCACCTGCCAGGCACTGCCACGAATCGACTCCCGAGCCGCCGCCCTGGGCGTTTCCTATGTGTTGGAAGGCGCAACCCTCGGCGGGCAGATCCTGCGGCGCAGGGTGGCCGAGCAGCTCGGTCTTGATGCGTCCAGTGGCGCGGCCTTTCTCGATGTGTATGGCGAACTCACCGGCCGACGCTGGAAGGATTTCCTCCAATACCTGGACGACAGGAACCTTGGCGAGGCCCGGACGCTCGAAGTCACACGCGCCGCCAAGGCGACGTTCACTCATTTTGAACACTGGCTGGACAGCCAAAAGGTACTGTTATGACCTCGGAAAACCAGGAAGCCTTCGAAGAACTGCTGGCCAATTGCGCAGACGAACCGATTCGCTTCCCCGGGGCCATCCAGCCTCATGGTGTGTTGTTGATGCTGTCCGAGCCCGACTTCGTGATCCGTCAGGTCAGTGCCAACGTGTTGCAATTGATGGCGCACGATCCCCACAGGCTGTTGGGCCAGACCCTCGACGCACTGTTGGGGTTGGAACAGGCCGAGGCGATCCTCGTCGCCTGTCGCGCTGCCCCGGATAGCGACAACGTGCCCGTGGCCATTGTCGTCAACCAGCAGCGCTTTGATGCCCTGGTGCATCGCCATCAGGGGGCCCTGATCGTCGAACTGGAACAGCACCTGAGCGACTATCGCCCCGAAGGCGTCAGCGGCGAGGCCAACCTGGGCCGCATGCTGCAACGCCTGCAAAGTGCGAAGACCCTCCAGGCCTTGTATGAAATCAGCGTGCGGGAAATCCAGGCCATGACCGGTTACGACCGGGTGCTGATCTATCGCTTCGAGGAAGAAGGCCACGGCCAGGTGATCGCCGAGGCCAGCGCACCTTCAATGGAACTCTACAAAGGGCTGTTTTTCCCAGCCTCGGATATTCCCGAACAGGCCCGTGAGCTGTATCGCACCAACTGGCTGCGGATCATCCCCAACGCCGACTACGCACCGGTGCCGCTGGTCCCGGAGGCGCGGCCCGACACCCTGGCGCCCCTGGACCTGAGCTTTGCCACATTGCGCAGCGTCTCGCCGATCCACCGTCAGTACATGAAAAACATGGGCGTGCTGTCGTCCATGAGCATCTCGTTGATGGACGGCGAGCGCTTGTGGGGGCTGATCAGTTGCGGCAATCGCCAGCCATTGCTGGTGCCCCATGAAATGCGCATGGCCTGCCAGACTATCGGTCAGGTGCTGTCGCTGCAGATCAGCGCCATGCAGGCGCTGGAACTCACCCGGCAACGGGACGCCAAGCTGGAAGACCTCAAGGTCCTCGCCACTGCCATGGTCGAGTCCAGCGACAATGTCTTCGATGGCTTGTCCCACGAGCCGCAACGCCTCATGGACCTGACCGGGGCCAGCGGTGTGGCTATTTTCGAGGACAACAAGCTGCATCGCCACGGCCAATGCCCGGAACCTGAGCAAATCCGCGAGCTGCACCAATGGATTCTGGAAACCGGCCAACCGGTATTCGCCCACCACAACCTGGGCAGCGTCTTCGCACCTGCCAAGGCTTATCAGGATGTGGCGAGCGGCGTGTTGGCGATCCACCTGCCCAAACCGGTGGAAAACGGCGTGCTGTGGTTCCGTCCCGAAGTGAAGCAAACCCTCCAATGGAGCGGCGACCCGCAAAAACCCCTGGACCTGGAAAACAGCGAGACCGGCCTGCGCCTGCGGCCCCGGACATCCTTCGAGATCTGGAAAGTCGAAATGGCCGGCATCAGCACCCAATGGACCCATGGCGATCTGTTCGCCGCCAACGACCTGCGGCGCTCGGCCCTGGAAAACGACCTGGCCCGTCAGGTGCAAAAGGAACGCCAGGCCGTGCAAGCCCGCGATGAACTGGTGGCCGTGGTGTCCCATGACCTGCGCAGCCCGATGACGGTCATTTCCATGCTCTGCGGCATGATGCAAAAGGCCTTCAGCTCCGACGGCTCCCACAGTTCCAAACGAATCTCTTCCGCCATCGATACCATGCAGCAGGCCACCAGCCGCATGAACGCGCTGCTGGAAGACCTGCTCGACACCTCGCGCATCGATGCCGGGCGCTACACCATCAATCCCCAGCCGATGAATGTCAGCCAGATCTTCGAAGACGCCTGTTCGCTGCTGGCACCGCTGGCCACCGCCAAGGCCATCGACATGTCCTTCCATGCCGAACCCAACCTGCGGATCAACGCCGACCCCGAGCGGCTGTTCCAGGTACTGTCCAACTTGATCGGCAATGCCATCAAGTTCACGCCGCAACAGGGCTCGGTGGGGATCAGTGCGATGTCCGTCGGTAACGAGATCGTGTTCAGTGTCCGCGACACCGGTGAAGGAATTGCACCAGAGCAATTGCCTCATGTTTTCGAGCGCTACTGGACGACCAAGGAAGGCAACCCGAACGGCACCGGGCTGGGGTTGTACATTTCCAAGGGGATTGTCCAGGCCCATGGCGGTAAACTGCACGCCGAAAGCCGGCCAGGCCAGGGCAGCGAATTCCGCTTTACCGTGCCGAAAATCGACTGAGCCGGGCACCGTCCCCTAACGAATTGGAAACCGAAGCCCAATGGCCTCATTGAACAAACAGCAAAAACGCGCCAAGCGCGCCAAAGACAAAGCCAAGCAAATCCGCATGACCGGGCGCAAATCGATCCCGATGTATGGCGACCCGGCCCACGCCACCGCCCAGCCACCGGTCTACGTGCTGGAGCTGTTCGCCAAGCTGCGCGACGCCGAGGCCGTCAGCCGCAGTGAAATGCTCGATACGCTGCTGGCAAATGTTAGCGAAATGATCATCGAACGCCCGGGTCTGCTCGACCTGAAAAACGCCGAAAACGAAAGCATGGCGGCGACCAACCTGGCCGCCGACATGCTGGTGGACTACCGCATGTGGGTCGATGAGATGGACCGCGAGACCGCCCAGCGCTGGCTTAGCACGCCGGAGTTCATCAAGGACTTCAGCGAGGCGCTGGACCGCTATCGCCAAGTCCTGGAAAAAGAATCCGCCGCCGAATAAGCCGGCCGGCTATTCGTCACTGTTCCAATGGAACACCAGTTTGCGCGCGGCCCCGCTGCCTACCTCAGCCGTGTCGCGCCGCGCTTCACCATTGCGCGTCGCCACCACGTTGTACTTGCCCGGTGGCAGTTGCACATAAACCAGCGGCCCTGCATCGCTGAGGGTCAGCAAAGTCTGTCCTGATGCGCTTTGCACGGTGACCTCCACATCCGGGACGTATTTGTTTTCCGGGCCGATCGCAAAGGCCATGTGCAAGTTGTAACCCTGGGCCTGCTCGATGGCTCGGGCTTCGTCCTCGCCGATACCGCCGGACAGATAAGTGATGCCGTTCTGCTGCATGGGTTGGACTTGGACGCCTGTGTTGTCTACAGGAGCGAGGTTGGTGGCGTTGAGTGCGATCGGCAACAGCAGGAAGCTGATGGCGATGAAGGGCAACACCAAGTAATGAATGAGCTTCATGGCGAGGGCTCCAGGTTCTGGAAATAACTCACATGAGTTTTTTGTTGGAGCACAGCTGCGCGTTGAGGTTTAGATCGATTAGGACTATTGGCTAGGACGAGATCATTCCTGCAGCCGGTATATCCCATTGACATATCCCTTCATTATCCTATGCTTCCCACTGCATTTAGTGGAGGACTGCACATGGAACAAACCACCCTTTTCATGAGCAACCGCAGCCAAGCGGTCCGGCTCCCCAAAGCAGTGGCGATGCCAAGCGACGTAAAGCGTGTAGATGTGATCGCCATAGGCAGAGCGCGCATCATTACACCGGCCGGCGAAGCGTGGGACAGCTGGTTCGACGGCGATAGCGCGACAGCAGACTTCATGGCAGAGCGTGAGCAGCCTGCCGATCAGGAGCGCGAGTCTTTCTGATGATCAAATTCATGCTCGACACCAACGTCTGTATTTTCACCATCAAGAACAAACCTCAGGTCGTTAGAGAAGCCTTCAATCGTCATCACGGCCAGCTCTGCATCAGCGCCGTCACGCTGATGGAGTTGATCTACGGTGCAGAAAAATCATCCGCCCCAGAGAAAAATCTCGGCGTCATCGAAGGGTTCTGTGCCCGACTTGAGGTTTTACCTTTTGG
The DNA here is from genome assembly GCF_014268705.1 of Pseudomonas sp. SWRI179. Lineage (NCBI taxonomy): Bacteria > Pseudomonadati > Pseudomonadota > Gammaproteobacteria > Pseudomonadales > Pseudomonadaceae > Pseudomonas > Pseudomonas sp. SWRI179. The sequence continues at coordinate 22,922 of NZ_JABWRA010000020.1, forward strand.
TTATGAGGCTGCAGCACATACCGGAATGATCCGGGCAGAGTTGGCAAAGATTGGCAGACCAATCGGCCCCTACGACCAGATGATTGCTGGCCATGCCCGTTCCCTCGGGCTGATCGTGGTCACTAATAACCTGAAAGAATTCGAAAGAGTTCCGGGACTGCGCATCGAAGATTGGACCACTGCGCCGAAGCCGGGGTTGTAACTTCGGTGGTTTGAAGTTAAAAAAACAGCTCCATCGAGCCTCCTATGGGAGTGAGCTTGCTCACGATAAAGCCATCAACTTCACATCTGCGTTGGCTTTTCTGCCGCTATCGCGAGCAAGCTCGCTCCCACAGGTTTTATGGTCACTTTTCTTTAACGAGTAACGGAACCACACCCATGGCCTCCGCGAACAAGCAACAAAAACGCGCCAAGCGTGCAAAAGCAAAAGCCAAGCAAATACGCGTCAGTCGTGCAAAACCTGCTGCCGCCACGTTTGATCTTCCCGAATACGACGATCCGTACTTCCTTGATGCCCTGCAAGACGAATTCGAAGAATCCCCCAGAGATTTCCTGTCGCTGTTTTATGAAATGCGAGACGCCGAAGAAGAGGCGGGGCGCATCGACATGATGGTCAGGATGATGGCATTACTTCTTGCCATGACCAATGAACAGCCCGAGCTGCTGGATAATGAAAATGCTGAAAACGAAGCCATGGCGGTCCAGATTCTGACCGAAAACACCCTGGTCGCTTACCGAAAGTGGGCTGACGATATCGATCAGGAAGCAGCGGAGGATTGGCTTCACAGCCCTGAAGTGCAGGCGGATTTCGTAACTGCAAAAGCCAGCTTCAAAGAGGTGCTCAAAATACTGTGGGATCTGGAGGACGCTCCCGAATAACCCAACAGACTTTTGATTGCGGCAACGCTCATCCGGTTAACCCTTCCAACCCCCGCCCAAAGCTGGCACCATCGCGCCTTTTTTTACGCGACTCCCCGGGCCTTTCACCGGTAAACAAGGTTCAAACGGCCGTTCGGTTGTTGATGGCGCGACAGTCTGCTGTGCCGATGCGACAACCTGCCGCACATCACCGGTTTACCGCCCGTCGCGCTGTTGGCGGCCATTCGGACGCATGCTAGCTTGGCCGCCTCGCCAAGGAAGGCTGCCAACAGCAAGGGAGCACATACCATGAGGACCGCACATGGCCCAGGCCACGCCCGCGCTTGAAATCCGCAATTTGCACAAACGCTACGGACAGCTGGAGGTGCTCAAAGGCGTCTCGCTGACCGCCCGCGACGGCGATGTGATCTCGATCCTCGGATCCTCCGGGTCCGGCAAGTCCACATTCCTGCGCTGCATCAACCTGCTGGAAAACCCCAACCAGGGCCAGATCCTGGTGGCTGGCGAAGAGCTCAAGCTCAAGGCCGCGAAAAACGGCGAACTGGTGGCCGCCGATGGCAAACAGATCAATCGCCTGCGCAGCGAGATCGGTTTTGTCTTCCAGAACTTCAACCTTTGGCCGCACATGAGCGTGCTCGATAACATCATCGAAGCCCCGCGCCGGGTGCTTGGCCAGAGCAAGGCCGAAGCCGTCGAAGTGGCCGAAGCGCTGCTGGCCAAGGTCGGTATCGCCGACAAGCGCCACGCCTATCCGGCCGAGCTGTCCGGCGGCCAGCAACAACGCGCCGCCATCGCCCGCACCCTGGCGATGCAGCCCAAGGTGATTCTGTTCGACGAACCCACCTCCGCCCTTGACCCGGAAATGGTCCAGGAAGTACTTAGTGTGATCCGCGCCCTGGCCGAAGAAGGACGCACCATGCTGCTGGTCACCCATGAAATGGGCTTCGCCCGTCAGGTTTCCAGCGAAATCGTGTTTCTTCATCAAGGCCTGGTCGAGGAGCAAGGATCGCCACAGCAGGTCTTCGAGAACCCGCTTTCGGCGCGCTGCAAACAATTCATGTCCAGCAACCGCTAACGGAGCAGTACACATGCAGACCTACAAGAAATTCCTCATGGCCGCAGCGGCCAGCCTGGTCTTCTCGGCCAGCGCCATGGCGGCCGAAAAACTGAAGATGGGCATCGAAGCGGCCTATCCGCCGTTCAACAACAAGGACGCCAGCGGCCAGGTCGTGGGGTTCGATAAGGACATTGGCGATGCCTTGTGCGCCAAGATGAAAGTCGAGTGTGAAGTGGTCACTTCCGACTGGGACGGCATCATCCCGGCCCTGAACGCCAAGAAGTTCGACTTCCTGGTCTCGTCGCTGTCGATCACTGAAGAACGCAAGCAGGCCGTGGACTTCACTGACCCGTACTACTCCAACAAACTGCAATTCATCGCGCCAAAAAATGTCGACTTCAAAACCGATAAAGCCTCACTCAACGGCAAGGTCATCGGGGCACAACGCTCCACCCTCGCCGGCACCTGGCTGGAAGATGAAATGGGCAGCGACATCACCACCAAGCTTTACGACACCCAGGATAACGCCTACCTGGACCTGACCTCCGGCCGCGTCGACGCGATCCTGGCGGACAAATACGTGAACTACGACTGGCTGAAAACCGATGCTGGCCGTGCTTACGAATTCAAGGGCGACCCGGTGGTGGAAAGCGACAAGATCGGTATCGCCGTGCGCAAGGGTGATCCGCTGCGCGACAAGCTGAACGCTGCCCTGAAAGAAATCGTGGCCGACGGCACCTATAAAAAGATCAACGACAAGTACTTCCCGTTCAATATCTATTGATATTGACGTGCCTGGCCGGCGCAGCTCTCTGGCGGCGCCGGCCCTTAGCAAAGCCTGCCGCGATATGAATTCCTACCCATGATGATCGATCTCTACGGATTCGGCCCGGCGCTTGCCGCCGGCGCGCTGATGACCGTCAAGTTGGCGCTCACGGCCCTCTGCCTGGGGCTGGTGCTCGGCCTGCTCGGCGCCTTGGCCAAGACCTCGCCGCACAAGCCGCTGCAATGGCTGGGCGGCACCTATTCGACACTGGTTCGCGGCATCCCGGAATTACTCTGGGTACTGCTGATCTATTTCGGTACCGTCAACCTGATGCGTGCCCTGGGTGAGTATTTCGGCAACCCCGACCTCGCCCTCGACGCCTTCGCCGCCGGGGTCATTGCCCTGGGCCTGTGCTTTGGCGCCTACGCCACCGAAGTGTTTCGCGGCGCGATCCTGGCGATCCCCAAGGGCCACCGCGAGGCCGGCGTCGCCCTCGGCCTGTCGAAGTGGCGGATCTTCACCCGGTTGATCATGCCGCAAATGTGGCGCATCGCCCTGCCTGGCCTGGGCAACCTGTTCATGATCCTGATGAAGGACACCGCGCTGGTCTCGGTGATCGGCCTGGAAGAAATCATGCGCCATGCGCAAATCGGCGTGACCGTATCCAAGCAACCGTTCACCTTCTATATGGTCGCCGCCTTCATGTACCTGGGCCTGACGGTGCTCGCCATGATCGGCATGCACCTGCTGGAACGACGCGCCGCCCGTGGATTTGCCAGGAGCACCCAATGAACTGGGACGTCATCATCAAGTGGCTGCCGAAGCTGGCCCAGGGCGCGACGCTGACCCTGGAACTGGTGGCCATCGCCGTGATCGCCGGGCTGCTGTTGGCGATTCCCCTGGGCATCGCCCGCTCTTCGCGCCTGTGGCAGGTGCGGGCATTGCCCTACGCCTACATCTTCTTTTTCCGTGGCACACCGCTGTTGGTCCAGCTGTTTTTGGTCTACTACGGCCTGGCGCAATTCGATGCCGTGCGCAGCAGTGCGCTGTGGCCGTACCTGCGGGATCCGTTCTGGTGCGCCACGGCCACCATGACCCTGCACACGGCTGCCTACATCGCCGAGATCCTGCGCGGCGCGATCCAGGCCATCCCCCGTGGCGAGATCGAAGCCGCGCGGGCCTTGGGCATGTCGCGGCCCAAGGCGCTGTTCTACATCATGCTGCCCCGCGCCGCGCGCATCGGCCTGCCGGCCTACAGCAACGAAGTGATCCTGATGCTCAAGGCCAGCGCCCTGGCGAGCACCGTGACCCTGCTGGAACTCACCGGCATGGCCCGCACCATCATTGCCCGGACCTATATGCCGGTGGAGATCTTCTTCGCGGCGGGTATGTTCTACCTGCTGATGTCCTTCGTCCTGGTTCAAGGTTTCAAGCAACTGGAACGCTGGTTGCGTGTCGATGCCTGCCAAGGACGCTGATAGCGACGTTCTGACGGGCGAGGCACTGCTCGCCCGCTTCACGGCGCTGGAGTTTTTTCTCACAGCGCACCAGGCACTGTGGAAACCACGTCCGTTCACCCATCTGCATCTGCCTTGGGAAACATCCCACCCGCAATTGGCCCAATGGCTACGCCAGCGATCGCTGGAAGCGGCGGAACACGATCATCACCAGCCATGGTTGATGGAAGACGCGCCAGCGCCCTTCCCGGAACTGGCCGCTACCTCTCGCGCGTTGAGCGCTGTCGCAGCATTACCCGCCAGCACGCTCGAAGCGCCAAGCCATCGCCTGAACGTCGACGTACCCGGGCGTAAATGGCAACAGATCGAAGCCTTCGCCAGCCGCCTGCGCTTCACCACCCCGCCAACTCACTGGCTCGATTGGTGCGCCGGCAAAGGCCATCTCGGTCGCCGCTTGGTGCAAGGTGAGCAGCAACTGACCTGCCTGGAGTACGATCCTACGCTGGTCGCCAGCGGCCAATTGTTGAGCCAGCGCCATCACCTGCCCGCCACACACCGGCAACAAGATGTGCTCGCGGCGGACGCGGCCCAGGCGCTGCATCCGGGACACACCCCCGTGGCCCTGCACGCCTGCGGCGACCTGCATGTGCGGCTGATGCACCTGGCCAGCGCCGCTGGCTGTGCACAACTGGCTATCGCGCCATGCTGTTACAACCGCGTCAGCAGCGAGAGCTATCAAGCACTGTCCGACGCAGCCAAAGTCTCTGCCCTACAGCTATCACTCGACGATCTCGGCCTGCCGCAAACCGAAACCGTCACCGCTGGCGCCCGTGTAAGAAGACAACGGGACCAATCGATGGCCTGGCGCCTGGGTTTCGACCTCCTGCAACGGCAGATCAGAGGGTGCGACGATTACCTGCCCACCCCGTCGTTGCCCAGCGCCTGGCTGGAAAAATCCTTCGCCCAGTACTGCACCGATCTGGCGGCCCTGAAAGACTTATCCACAGTCGGCACGCCTGATTGGGTCGCTCTGGAAGCAGCAGGTCACCAGCGCCTGGCCGAGGTGCGCAACCTGGAGTTGCTGCGAGGCCTTTTCCGACGGCCACTGGAGCTTTGGCTGGTGCTGGACCGAGCACTTTTTCTCACGCAAAAGGGCTACGACGTTCGCCTTGGTACCTTCTGCGAAACACCCCTGACGCCGCGCAATCTTCTGTTGCTGGCAGAGCGTTACTGAGCTGAAACAGCCTGTGGATAACTCTGTTGATGAAATAAACTCGGATCCAAGAAATCCGCGATTTCCTGACCGAATCAGCATTGGTCATTTTTTGTTCATATGGATAAAAAACCATGAAAACAGGCATTTGCGACGAAACGCGAAAGCGGTCACAAAATCGCAAGATACCCTGCGCGTCATCCAGCCCGTTGTGCATAAGCGTCTAAGCAAAACGACATAACCGCCGAATTCAGTGCTGCCCCGCGCCAATAATTGCGTCCACCGCGCCCGTGCTATACAACAGCCCCACGTATCGTGATTGACACAATGCCGACACACTCAAGGACTGGCCGTGACGTTCATTTCCTACGCACAAAACTTCGAAGACATACGCCTGTGGCGCGCCCTTCAATCGGTGGAAAACGGCTTTTACCTCGACGTCGGCGCCAACCATCCGACAGATGATTCGGTCACCCGCGCGTTTTACGATCGTGGCTGGCGCGGCATCAACATCGAACCGGTACCGGCCTACCACGACGCACTCTGCCAACAACGCCCGGACGACATCAACCTGCAATGCGTGGCCGGCGAAAACGCCGACAGCCTGACTTTCTACACCATCGCCGACACAGGCTTATCCACAGTAGAAACCAGCGTCGCCCAACAACACCGCGACGCCGGCATGGACGTGCGTACCCAGACCGTCCAATCCCGCACCCTGGCCTCCATCTGCGAGCAATACGCCCAGGACCGCCCCATCCACTTCCTGAAAATCGACGTCGAGGGCCATGAAGAAACCGTGCTGCGCGGCATGGACTTCAGCCGCTGGCGCCCTTGGATCATCCTCATCGAAACCCCATGGGCCCGCGACCAGACCTGGGAAAACCTGGTAACCGACGCCGGCTACCAATCCATCCTGTTCGACGGCATCAACACCTACTACCTCGCCGAAGAACACCTGGCCCTCAAACCCGCCTTCGACATCCCCCCGTGCAACCTCGACGGCTTTCAACTTTGCAAAGGCCACAAACTCAGCCACCCCGTCGACGATGCAGACCTACAGCTCAGCGCCGCAGTGCAACGGGCGGAACAGGCCGAAGCCCAACTTCACGCCATGCAAAACAGCCGTGCGTGGCGAGCCTTGCAGAAAGTACGCACCCTGCTGCGCCGCGCTTGAGCATGGGTCATGCAAAAATAGTCAGAATTCAGGGGTTTACAGAACGCGCCCAATCGCTATAATCGTCGCCCACACGCCGGTATAGCTCAGTTGGTAGAGCAACTGACTTGTAATCAGTAGGTCCCGGGTTCGACTCCTGGTGCCGGCACCACATTAGGCTCCATTGCATTCTACTGAATGCTCTGGAAGCCCCGAAAACCCGCCCTTTGGCGGGTTTTTTCGTTCCAGGACCCTCTGTCGGGATCCAACAAAATCCCCCTTCCCCAAGGGTATGTTAGGGGTACTGCGATTTCCCGGTCAGGAGCGCGTACCCCTATGCCACGTCTAGCGATCCCCCTCAGCGACCTGCAATGCCGCACGGCCAAACCCCGCGAACGCGCCTACAAACTGTTCGACGGCGGCGGCATGTACCTTTCGTCAAACCCAATGGCGTGAAGACCTGGCGCTTGAAGTACACCAAGCCCAGCGGCAAGGAAGGTACGCTCATCATCGGCAATTACCCCATCGTTACCCTTTCCGTCGCACGACGTAAGCGAGACGAAGCCAAGGCGTTGCTGCTCGACAACCTCGACCCAATGGAAGAAAAGAAGAAGGCCAAGATCGTAGCCCAGCGGGCGGCACTGCTTTTCGAAACCGTTGCTCTGGAGTGGCATGCCGACATGTCCCGTCGCTGGACCGAAGGACACGCAAAAACCGTGATGAGCCGACTACGTACCCACGTCTTCCCGCTGATCGGCCAACGACCCATCGCTGAACTCGATACCCATGACCTGCTAGAGATCACCCAACGCATCAAGGAACGCGGCACCATGGATGTGGCGTTACGGGTACAGAACTACTTATCCACCATCATGCGCGGGGCCAAAAGGGCTCGGCAGATCACCATGAATCCTGCACTGGATCTGGCAGGCTCGATTCACGCGCCGCGCACAATCCATCGCCCGGCCCTCTCTCTCAACCGCCTACCCGAACTGCTACACCGTATCGACAACTACAACGGCCGCGAGCTGACCCGCCTTGCCGTGCTGCTCACGCTGCATGTATTCGTCCGCTCCAGCGAATTGCGCTTCGCGCGATGGAGTGAGTTCGACCTCCAACGCGCCATGTGGGAAATCCCCGATACACGCGCACCGATTGAAGGGGTACGCAACTCCACACGTGGGACCAAGATGAACGGCGACATTCAAATGGTTCCGCTATCGCCGCAGGTCATGGAAATACTGGAGCGCCTGCGCAGCCTCAGTCGTTTCTCAGAGTTAGTGCTACCGGGAGACCACAAGTACTGGAAGCCCATGTCCGAGAACACGGTGAACACCGTGCTCCGCAACGTCGGCTATGACACCAGCAAGGACGTGTGCGGCCACGGCTTCAGGACTATGGCCTGTAGCGCCCTGCTGGAGTCCGGGTTATGGACCGACGCAGCCATCGAAAGACAAATGAGCCATAAGGAACGCAACCGCGTGCGCGCCGCGTATATCCACAAGGCTGAATTCCTCGAACAACGCAGGCTAATCATGGCGTGGTGGAGCAACTACATCGACGCCAACCGCCATGGGCATGTGACACCCCACGAATTCGCTCACCCAGTCGGCGACAACATCACGGCCCTACAAAATAGCCGTGGCGCATCCAAACGTGGGTAAGCCTGTGAGATCACCGTTGTCCGCCCTTCCACGCGGGTCCATCCAAGCGGGGCTGCAAAGCCGCCCTGCTTGGATGGACCTCACTTAAAAAATCTAAAGCCCACGCTAATTGTCTGTGGAAAACCATAGATTTCCACCGGTGGATAATTTCATCCACAGCCGCAGAATTCCCGAAAATCCGAGCCTTGACCCAAATTATCCACAGGCGTAGAAAAGATCGGGCAAGCGCTGTCGTTGACAGCAACCCAGGTAGCCAGGACCTTTAAGGTTACGCCACACCGTGGTGGTTCTCCCAAAGTGCGATTAGCGTCCGGCGGCTCGCACGGTCACTCACCGAGTGATGGATGCCTACTTCAGATCATTGCCATTGCGGCAAATACATCCCCCTCCCCAACTGCCCTGCAGCAACCTATCCGCTTGGCCATTTCATTGCGCCAACCTGCGCCCGTCTCTTTCTCCCGGAAAGAGACGGGCGCTCCAACCGCTGCTGCAGCCCAACTCGTACAAGGCTTTGCGGCATTCCCCCTCGTGACAATCGGCGTGACAAACACCGAAGTCACTAGCAACAGGGATGCCGATGATGGTGCCGCAGCCCAGGAATGGGCTGCACCTGACTGACAGTCGGGCATGCCCCGGTCATCGCTTCACTACCTTCACACGACTCAGGATCTCGCGGCGCTGGTCTCGTCAGCCAGCGCAGCCTCCACCCGCCCACTTCTTCGGAAGTGTTCAGGAGGCTACAGATCTTGAGATGCCCAAGCTCCCGGTCGTAAAGAGCCGTCAGTCCCGCGTTAGTGGACAACCCTCACAGGTCGCAGGGGCCTTGATCCCTGATAACACTCAACATTCTTGGCGGGATGACGTGGGGATGGTTTCGAAGGTTTGGCTTCGAGAGGAATATGGTCATGGGATTAGTAGCTAGACGAGATGGGCGCAATTTTGGCTATGGCCGGCAACTGAGCTATGCAGGACCGCAGGCACTGAAAGACCTGTTTGGCGGCGGGCATTACGGCACGGTCAAGGCGCACAGTGATCGGTGGCAAGCGTTTGTACGCTGGTGTCGGTCGGAGGAAGGGCCGGGGTTTAACGATGCACGGCAAATTAATTGGCAGACCTTGCTGGACTACGCCGGACATCTGCGTCAGCAAGTTGACCAAGGTGAGCTCGCCATCGCCACCGCGCTAAACCGGTTGTCCAGCGTCAACCGGACCATGGCCGCGCTTCGCGGTGATCAGTATGTGAAAGTACCGAGTCCGAGCAAGGCGCTGGGAACGCGGCGCACCAGCGTTCGTTGCTCGGTGCCACAAGGCCAAGACCGCGAACACGTGAAGCGGATCGTAGAGGTACTTTGCAAACATCAGCAGCCGCGCGCCGCGGCCATCGCTAAGTTAACGCGAGCCACTGGCATGCGTCTGCGCGAAGCGATTCTGGCCGACCTACCGCGACTCAAGCGTGAAGCCGAACACTACGACAAGATCAACATCCAGGACGGCACCAAAGGCGGCCGATCCGGTGCGTCAGCACCTCGCTGGATTACGGTGGACGACCATATTCGAGAAGCTCTGAGGTTTGCCGAACAGGTTTCGCCCGATGGTGGCCGCAACCTGCTGGCACCGAACGAAAGCTACCTCGATTTCTTGCAGGGGATCGTCCGCCCCGCCCGAGATATCCTCCATACGCACAACCTCAAAGGCTTCCACGAACTGCGCGCGGCTTATGCGTGCGAACGCTATGAGCAAATCACCCGCCATCCCGCCCCCATCAACGGAGGCCATTGCTATCAACTCGACCGACGCCTAGATCAGGATGCCCGAGTACAAATCAGCTATGAGCTGGGGCATGGCCGTATCGACGTGGTGTCGGCTTACATTGGTGGTCGAGCATGAGCAAGCCATTCGATATGGAGCTGTTCCTGTCAGGCGTCCTGACCGGGTCGCATACCACCCGCCAACGCCACCTACGTCATGCGAAGGTTATCCAAACAGCAATCGCTGAGCGCTGGCAACGCGACAATCCATGGACTTGGCAAAGAAAACACATGGCGTGGTTTTTGAATCACCACCTAAACCAGCACGCTGAATCGACGCGGTATTACTATTTGCTGACCATGCAATTACTCACTCATCGCTTAGGAAAACCTTGGCAGTTCAACCGCTAAACGAAGGTTAGAAAACGGCCAATAGCTGCCTGTCGGAATCGGCTGAAATCGCCCTAAAACGGTCATCTCCGCGTTCCAGTATTATTATGGCGATCTTAGGACTGTTTATAGATAGGTTGATCTATGGCCAGAAGCGTTAGGCTTCAAAAGAAACTGCATACACGGCATCTGATGGAGGCAGCTGAACAGGTAGTACTTGATGATAGCCTCGTTCTAAAGCTATAGGCGCTCAATCAAGGTGACAGATTTGAGTTGAATTCAGCTTCTCTCAGTTCTGTAGCTGTTCAAAAGTACCGCTTGGAATACATGATAACGAGAGGCCCTTTTCCTGGGTACTGGCTGTACACAAAATTTGACCCAGAGGAACTTGTGTTATTTTCTACGGCAAAAGACTTTGACTGCATTTTCCATGGCTGGACTCTGTCTGACGACTGACACCTCAGCCTTATCTCTTTGAAAGGCAGTTCTAGGTCGAAAATAGCCGTTTCTCAGCGACCTTTTTGGGTCGATACGACCCTTGGTGACGGGCAGAAATCGGCCAGGAGCAGTCTTTTGAAAGCGTCTACGGAAGAGTGCCGATTCATCTAGCTACGTGTTGTCGAATTCTGGTAGCCTCTCCGATTAGCGTATAAGCGACGTTTAGCTCTGGAATTTATAGGCAGAGCATCATTACAACTAAACAATCGTTTGGTTAAATATTTAAAATTATCTTAAAGGGATTTGAATGAAAAAAATATATGACAGCTTGATCGTTTTCAACCTACTTAAGCAAAAGTTCGAAAGAGACTTTTATTTAATTGAGTCATCCGTTTCCTTGGCGAAAAAATATGGTAGGCGATGCAAGGATCTTGATCACTTCAATGAAGAGCTCAAGCGATCGCTGTTCTTAAAGCAAGTCATTGATGTATGTGCGTTTTTGGATGAATTTAGAGCATTCAGATCATTGGCAAAAGATAGTGAAAGAGTGAAGGAGTTATGTAGAATCACCAAGCCGGCACTGGAAAGAATCGAAGAGCTGAAGGGTTTGAGATCTTATAGAAACGCACTTGCCGCCCACAACTTTAGAGAGGAAAAAAATAAGGAAGAAGTTATTTTGCTTAGTGATTACACCAGGAATCAGGAAAATCCAAATTCTATTGCAGATATGTTTTTCCTTAGTTCGCTGTGCGTCACAATTACAGAAGCAATATGCGCAGAATTTGCTAGCGACCTGAAACAGGCGTTGGACTCATACAGGAGCAGGCTACAAGATGATAGTGGCGAGCCCTTGAGAGGGATTAAAACAATTCGAGAGGCTTATGATGAAGTTGAGAAGTATCGTATAAAGATAAATCTAAAACCGAAATTCACAGCATACGAGTACGCAGAACTCAATATGGCTCTACGCAAGCTGAACTGGGAGGCGATCCCAGAAAAATTCCAGCTTTCAAAGAACGAGACCAATAAGGCTTGGTGTGAAGTTCTCGGGATGTACTTTGAAATGAGAGGTTATCAGGGCATCGAGTACTACCAAGGCGTAAAAGGGAGTCATGTCAATTATTGGCTGGAGTTTTATGGTCACGCCATGTTTGTAATCGACACGTTAAAAAGCGTTGAACCTTCCGACCTGCGAGAAGCTCATAGTGTAGTGTCTAATTGGAAGCCTTGTGTTGATGAAAGCAGCTCTCAGCATTTGAAACTTGTCTATGATGAACTAATGAAAGTAGTTACACCATAGGACTACTCTAGTGCCGTGGCCTATGCCTTAGCTGAAAACTGGGGATGTCGCTTGGGCGAGCACGAATTATAGGCCGGGCGGGATGTTCTGAGGGCATGCCACTAAGGATCGCCTGGCTTTAACTAGACACTTTTTGAACGGTCGCTTTTGGCAGATTGCTGCCCGTCACAAACGGCAAAAATCGGCCAGAAGCAGTCAGTCGCACTCTAGGGCTAGAAAATCGTTACGTTTTATTTGTCCCCGTACCTATCCCTTAGGAATCCCGCAACATGTTCAATCTCAGGATACCTAGTGGATCTAGTTATCCCCAGTGACTCTAGTTGTTCCAGTATTTTAATTTTGTCACCACCTCGAACAATTATTTTGAATTCGTCGCTTGTCAATAAGTATCTTTCTGGGACGGAAGCAGGCTTTCCTTTTCCCCCATCGACTCCGAAAAGTAGAAAGGCGCCATCCTGCTTTATGATTCTTGGATTATCCAGTACTGGCTTAACACAAACCACTGATGAGATATCGACTGGGTTAACTCTTGCTTCAAAGTATGGCTTCTCTCTTTGCGTCTCCCTGACAAGCTTAACTACGTCTTCATTTTGGTTAAAATGCTCAATATCCAGATCTTTAGGGAAGCGGGTGTGCTCAGGGAGGCGGCCAATGTTGGAAATCAAGCTAACTCGATCACTATCATAGTATCTGATTTCATTTTTTGGAATTTTAAAAACGATAACTTCGGCATCAGCTGAGCCTCCGCCAGCACATGCGAAGTATAAGGCGATTAATGGATTTGTGGTAATGTCTAAGAGTCTGGTTGGCAGCGCATAATGTTGCATTTTTACTAGGGCATTAAAGGTCGGCCCGGACAACTTGAAATCATTTGAGCAGCGCAGAACCAACTCTTGAAATATTATATGCTCATTCCTTATCCATCCTGGGTTCCTATAAAGACTTGGCACAAGCTTGTAGGCAACGTCCCCATGCCCTCTGTAAAAAATTACCGCCTCAGCTTCTTGAGGCAACAACTCAATAGAGGTTATATACGTTCTTACACTACCAATTTTTTGTGCGGTTTTAGAGCTTGCTAGTGCATCATGTATCGTTGCGTCAGTTGCTCCATACTTTATAGCTGCCGCGATTCCACGCTCTAAAGATTTCATGCTTGAATATAACGCGCTTGACCCTAGCAAGCCGCCATTATCGCCGATCAATTGGAAGTACAATTTCCCATCGCGCGACTCAATTTTTCTAAACCTCTCAGGATTGTTGGCGCTGGCCATGGCTTGTTGAATGGCAGACTTAACCGCGCTGTGGCTTTCAAACTGTTCGCTTACTAAAATTGTTTCGGCATTTGGCGCTCGCAAAACATAATAATAGTTACCGTTGCTTGATTTAAGTATATGATATTTACCCATATATTTTCCTTGAGCTAGGAGCAAGATGAGCCAGAATTATTGGTTAGCTATGGCCCAAGCGCCCATTCTAAGTAAGGGCACCCTGCCATCAGGAACGAAGTCAACATGATTCGTACGTCGTGTTTTTTAACTACTGTTCGACAAACTTTGTATGGTATGAATAAATCGCACGAAATGATGCAGTAGCTCGTGATCCTCCTCTGATATGCCATCAGGATCGAAGTGCATTACGTCATTACGAATGATACGAACTTTGTCGAGCTCTTTGATAAACGTTTTTCTATCAACCTGCAGTTTTGTTTTTAACCATAAAGCCGGATCTTCAAAGAGCCTGATGTACTCACCAAAAGTAAGATCTGCAACTGATTCTATTGTGCGTTCGCTATCAGAGGGGTTGACTAATTTGGATAGCTCCTCCTTTGTAAATTTTCCATCTATCAATGTTCTGATGTGATTCTCAATTTCCGCGAGCAGAAGGAATGGTTCAGATAGCTGTTTGAATTGGATGCTAAGGTCAGTAGTAGTAATGATTCCACTAATACGTTGATCGGTTGAGCGCACAAGAACGTATGAGTATTCAACTATTCTAGGTAAAGCCGCAAAAATCGAATCGGTAGAATTTATTTCTCTATGAGGTTTCATAAAATCTCGTACACGATCAGACTCGGTATTTGTCAACGCAAGCCTTGGTGCGATACTTTCCCAGCTGATAACACCTTTCACATCTCGTTCGTTTGTCATCACAGGCAACTGAGAGAAGTCATGTCTTAACATCAGCGTGATAGCCTCGATAAGACTGCTATCGGGTTTGACCGTGATAAGCTTTACATCTGCGGCTTCAAGCCGGCTTACTCGAAAAGCAGGTTCAGAAATAGCCCCAGATATAAACTCATTTTGAGGAGGAGTCGTGTCCTCAGTTTGTTCTACTGGGGAGCTTTCGATGTTCGCTGCTGTATTATTGCTCTGATCAGTTATCGGCGTCTGGATTTCTTCTTGGAGTGGTGCATAGAGTGTCACTTTTGAGTCCAAGGGTACGCTATCGAAGTCCGGTTTAGTTATTACCCCTAACGCATCTAGAACTTTACGGATTTTATAGGCCACCATATAGCCTCTTCGCTCTGCTCCAAACCAGCTTATCAACTCCCTCACCGATATAGGAATAGACTCCATCCCAGGCCCTAAACCCTCAAGAATCTTCTCAAGTCTTTCCAGGTTTGATGTTGCCACTACTTGCCCCTCGAATCAAATAGGCTACTAATATATGAAGTTGTTTGGAGGAGCTCTAGTCCTGCTTTTACGAAGAACTCTGTGTCAATGAAAACGTTCCGTGTCTGAAGAGGCATAGGTGATGCTCCGTTGATGGCGATGTGCCTACGTGGATCCTCGCTTGTGATAAGCGGAGATGCAAGTGTGCTTCGCTCTGACCTTACTCGGCACGCCTGCAGAGCCGATGCCCACGGCAGCAGCAAACGGTAGCAAGCGGGGACAGAATTATTTTTCCCGAATCTGGACGTCCGCTCATGGCCGTCTGCTGTCTGTCACCACGGCAGTTTTTGGCGGATTCCTGCCTATTCTCTACGGAGGGGATGATCGACAACGTTCGAGTTCAGGAGGCTTACCATTCCGTATGTGGCTCTGAATTACTTGCAGACTGACAACGTGCTGATCTCTAAAAAATTCCGAGTTCGATTCCACCGAACGCCATAACTAGCTGATTTATTTATAGTTACTAGTTGGGGTACGCCGAATTTTCCAGCGAATTCCAGATCCGCAGAAAACCTGGCCTCGCAGCAAGCTACCGTTCGTCTGGTGCCGCACCATACAAAACAAAGCCCTCGCAGAAATGCGAGGGCTTTGTTGTTTCTGGAAGAATTCAAATCTCCTGAAAGCCGGATAAAGGCCAACACCGCCTTATCAGCATCGACAGCCCAGCGTTGCTCGACCGTCTGCTCGTTACAATTTCACGTCAGTGCAACGTTGACGGTCTCTTACACCTACCTATAATGCATCCCAACACACCCGCCAAGCCTAGGTTGACCCAGTCAGCAAGCTCAAATCGTGCGGTTTTTTTTTGCCTGGAGAAAACTACATGAGGCCCTTCGACAAACCGGCCCTCAGCGTAGAACAGCAATTGGAACTGCTAAAACAACGAGGCTTGCACATCGCCAACGATGATCGAGCCATGCGTTTTCCCGAAGTGGTCACGCTGTTTCGCCTGAGTCCCTACATGCGCCCCTTTCAGGAGCCAGGCCCTGAACATACTTTCAAGCCCGGCAGCACACTGAAGGCAATCGTCGACATCTACCGCTTCGATGGTTCATTGCGGCGCATCACCATGGATGCTATCGAACGTGTCGAAGTCGCCATACGAGCGGTACGCCGAATTTTCCAGCAAACACCAGATGCCCGAAAAACCTACTCTCGCCGAAACATACCGTTCGTCTGGTGCCACCATACAAGACGAAGCCCTCGCAGAAATGCGAGGGCTTTGTTGTTTCTGGGTATTCAACTTTTCATCCACCCCCTGAAAACCTGTGGGAGCGAGCTTGCTCGCGATAAGGCCATCAAACCCATCGACAATCTTCCAGCCAAGACAACGGGCAGCCTTTCCTGGACCCGCTCAACCTAACAGCATCTTTTGCCAATGATCCTCACCCACAATGGCAATCGAAGCACCCGCCTCCCAATGTCCAGGTACAAAAATGCCCCCGACAGCGGCGTTGTGGGGGCTTGTCACCAGCGATCAGCCACTGGGCCTAGGCTGCTTCCACTGAAAGCGAGAGGCGGCGACCGAGTTGTTCCAAGGCGCGCTCGACGTTCTCGATCTTGGAGTGGTGCAAGAAGTCGACCAGACGATCTACTTGAGGCCTTTGTACGTCCAGGCGGCGCGCCAGTTCGGCTTTGCTCATTCCAGACTCCAGAAGCGCATTCCACAGCCCAACCTTGGCTGCAGTTAGAGCAGGCAGGCGGAGCAGGAAATGGTCTGTCTTCCCATCTGGCTTACCGTCGGGGATTGCCCGACGTTCATCGACGTAGATGGACAGTGCTGTCTCGATCGCATCAAGGGCACCGTCCAAGGCGTCTGCGAGATTATCGCCAGCGGCGTGCATTTCCGGAATTTCCGCGCACGACAGCCAGACGCAGCCCGGCTCCTCGTGAATTTCCAACGCATATTCAAACATGCCGCTTCTCCTCTGCCTCAACTACGTACAGCTAGGCCTCAGTCCTTGAGGCCCAGTTGTTTGATTATCGACTTTCTCAACCCTTCGCCCATTTCCTTGGCTCCATGGTCGGGAAACACAGTTGACCTGCCATTCAAGGAAACCTTGAAATGACTGCCCTTCCCGGGTTGAAACTCAACCCCTTGGGCTTTCAACCATCGCCGAAACTCGCTGTATTTCATTTGCATACCTCGCCGTTTCAGCGAAGCAATCGTGCAACAAAAAAGTTGCACCAGCAACATTTATGTTGCGCATCGATTCGCCGGGCGACGCCCGTCAGTCTCCGATGGTCCAAATGACCATCGGATATCGAGATCACCGGCGAGGAATGAAATAGGCCACGTGTCCGATCGTCATCAACCAAACAGGCGAGGCTATAAGTCGTCTAGCGAAACCTTAACCCGCCGCGGGGCTGCGGACGTTCGCTTGAATTTCCAACTCGTGCTCACGGCGCTTTTCGTTTCAGGCTCATCTGCTTCGCAGCGCCTGCTTGGGAATCACCGGATGAACATTCGTCTATTTCACGGGAGCCGGGAAGACCCAGGAGCCTGTCGACTCGCTTCACTTCGACGCGGGATACCCGAGCCGCTGGGCGCTCGTCACGCTCAATTTCGCTCATCTGGGTCATGCTCTCGACCAGACGCTTGAATAGATTCTTTTCCATTGTGGTCCTCTGTTTCAACTCGCTCAGTCAGATGATCCGTTTTTCGACTGTCAGATTATGCATGGATGCGAGCAAGCCCTATTGCTGGTTTTTTCACCCGTTTTTCTTGCATCCGACGTCGGATCGATCTCGATGGAGAGCCAAACTATTACCTGAGCGTACCTAAACCTCACCCGCCAGCATCGCGCCACGATTGCACCCTCCCCAATCGCCAGCTACTCTCCAACCGTCGCTGCCAATTCAGCGACCGGGCGTAGGAAACCCGAAGTAAATCAAGGCGCATCAGCTGCGCCTCGCTTACTATTGCAGGCGCTTTTTTTGTGTCTGCGATATGCGTTATGGCGGCTGTGCGCGGGACACCTTCGGGTGTGCCGGGTGCCTTGATTCCCGGTTTTCCTACCCCGTGCATGGCCGCCACCCAATCCCGTAGGAAAGGACGGTTGCGGCTCTCACAGTCAAGGAGCCAGACAATGCCAAATCCGCAAGACCTCAAAACCCCAGGCCTAACCCCCTTCTGCTACCACTCCGACCGCCCGCTCTTCCGCGTCAACAGCGGCATACCCATCGGCGAAGCCCTGTCCCACGCCTCCGACCTGCTCCACGTTGCCAAGGTCCTGGCCGAGGACGCGGCGATGATTCGCAGTACGGATCGGTATGCCTGGGCGTCGTGTTATTTGCAGGATATGAGCAAGGCCGTCATCGATGATGTGGTGAAGGTGCTGGAGGCGCCGGGGAGCAATCCGGCTTAAGGGCCGCAGGCGCAATGCTGCTCACGAGCGGGGCAGCGTTGGGCTTTCCTCAGTCACCACGAAATAAAGAAGGGCTGCTGCGCAGCCCAGCGGGAGCAAGCTCCCTCGCCACGGCTCATCTAATCATTCCCCCCGCCGATAGCCTCGAATAAGGGCATTGCCTGTTCCAAGGCTCCGCTTGCGCTCAACTACACTTCCCAGAATTCCCCCGCTCCAAGGAGCAGTAAGCGATGAAAATCCGCACCAAGGTCATAGGCTCGGGGTTGGTCAGTCTTTCTTTTGCGCTGTTGCTTGGCGGTATCGGGCTGTGGGGTTATCACACGATGACCGAGGCCCTGGTGCAGAACGAGACCAGTATTTCGGCCATGCGCAAGCACATGGAGGCGGACATGATGCACGACGCCATTCGTGCCGATGTGCTCGCCGCCCTGCTGGTGAAGCCGGGGGATGCCCAGGGGGCGAAGGAAGTGTTGGAGGCGTTCGATGAGCACACGCAGCGAATGCGCAAGGTCATCGCCGAAAATGCCGAGGCGAAGTTGCCGGGGGATGTCGCCAAGGCGATTGGCGAGCTCAAGCCCCAAGTCGAAACCTACATCGATAAAGCCAAGCAAGTCATTGGCAAGGCGCTGAACGGCGCCCAGGATGGCCAGGCATTGCGGGCGGAGTTCGACGGGGCGTTTTCGGCGCTGGAGGAGCGCAACGAAGCGGTGAGCGAGCTGATCGAGAACCAGGCGCAGTCATCACGCGAGCATCAGGATCACAGCATTCACACCTCGGAGCGCTGGCTGATCGCGACGTTGCTGGCCACTTGCGTGGCGCTGGCGCTGTTGTCGTGGAGCCTGCTCAAGGCGGTGCTGACGCCGCTGAACAAGATTATCCTCAATACCCAGGCGATTTCCCAAGGGGATTTGCAGCGCTCGATGGGGGCCCAGAGCAAGGACGAGCTGGGTCAGTTGCAGGGCGTGATCGAGCAGATGCAGACCAATCTACGGCAGATGATCGCCACGATCCGCAGCCAGAGCGATGAGTTGCACGGCACCTCCCAGAATTTGGGTAATACGGCGCGGCAGATTGTGTCCAGCGCCGATCAACAGGCCCAGAGCGCGACCAGCATGGCCGCGAGCATGGAGCAGATGATGGCGAACATCAGCCAGATCCATCAGCACGCCGACAGCGCCCGGACGATTTCAGCGCAGTCCGAGCATTTGGCGAGCAGCGGTGGCCAAGTGATCCTCGGGGTGGTGGAAGGCATGAACCGGATCGCCGAGGTGGTCAACCAATCATCCAGCAAGATTACGGCGCTGGACGCCTCATCCGAAGACATTCATTCGATTATCCAGGTGATCAAGAGCATCGCCGAACAGACCAACTTGCTGGCCCTCAACGCCGCCATCGAGGCCGCTCGCGCCGGTGAGGCGGGCCGTGGTTTTGCGGTGGTGGCCGATGAGGTGCGCAACCTGGCGGCGCGCACGACGCAGTCCACCCAGGAAATCACTGCGATGATCGAGCGCATCCAGTCCAGCGCCCGGGACGCGGTGGCGAACATGCAGGCCTGCGTCAGCCGTGTGGACGAAGGCGTCAACCTGGCCCAGCAGGCCGGGGTGTCCATCAGCGAAATCCGCACCGGTGCCCGGCATGCGGCCGAAGTGGTGGAGGAAATTTCCCAGACCATTGCCGAGCAATCAAAAGCCAGTGATGAAATGGCCCAGCGTGTGGAGTCGATTGCCGAGCAGTCTCGCGAGAACACCCGTTCCATTCACAACCTGACGCAAACGGCGGATCAATTGAACGATGCGGCGGGGTCGATGCAGGCTTCGGTGCAGCAGTTCAAGATTTGATCAATAGACGCTCTTGTGGCGAGGGAGCTTGCTCCCGTGGGCTGCATAGCAGCCTCTGGTTTCAATAATCGCGAATTATTGAAAATTATGGCTGGGCAATAATTATTGCCCAGCCATAAAACACTCTAAAAACCCTGCCTCACACCTCGCTCACCTCAAACACAAACGAAATCTCCCGCTTCTGGGCGCTCCAGACATACCGAATATGTTTACCCTGCACCGGAATCGAAACCGCCGGCGGGCGAAACGCGGCCACGCATTCGTGGCCGGGCAATCGGACGCTGTTGTACAGCAGCCCCCATGACAGGGTTTCACGCAGTTGTCGGGCGAACACTTGGGATGGACCG
Organism: Pseudomonas sp. SWRI179; assembly: GCF_014268705.1. Lineage (NCBI taxonomy): Bacteria > Pseudomonadati > Pseudomonadota > Gammaproteobacteria > Pseudomonadales > Pseudomonadaceae > Pseudomonas > Pseudomonas sp. SWRI179. Next base: position 43,214 of record NZ_JABWRA010000020.1, read on the forward strand.
TAGGCGGTAGGGTCCGGGTCGTGGAGGTGGAGATAGTCGTGGCGGATGTCGTGCAAGGGTTTGACGACCTTGTTGACGTAGGTGCGCATGGTCAACTCAAGGTCGGGCTCGTTGGTCGCGCCGAGGAATCGTGCCTGGTGATAGCAGGTTTCGGCGATGGCCGCTTCCTGGCTGCTGGCGGCGTAGTAGACGCCGAAGGTGCCATCGCTGAAGCGGCTGCTCTTGCCGATGTGAGTAAACGCCGCCATCACCGGCGAGGAACCGGGCCCGGAAATACGGTCCTCGGGGCGTACCCGGGACAGCACCCCAGCCTGTTCCATCAGCCGATCGTTGGTCAACGCTTCCAGGGCGTAGGCGGTGGGCAGGTCTTCGGGGTCGAGTACGTCTTCAAACAGCGAAATCGGCGGGAAGCTGCTGTTGACGATCCGATAGGCCCGTTTCCATTGCGAGTCCGCCAGTGGTGGCACCATCAGCCGCGCACTCCGTCGAGGTATCGCCGCACATCAGCGATGTCCACCACCCGACCGGTCAACATGTAGGACAGCGCCGACTGACCGTTGAACGGGGCCGCGGTGTTGGGGCTGCTGACCCACTGATAGGCACGGTCCCGGCTGTTGCTGAAGATGATGCTCAGCGCCTTGTGGATACCCATGAGGTAGGAAATGCGCTCCAGCGTATCGCGAGGCAGCCTCACGTTTTCCGGCAATTGCTTGTACTTGTAGAAGGTCGTATTGCCCACCTTGCCCAATAAGGTGCGCTGCTGCTCGACGCTGCAACCCCAGAGCGCCATGAGGTTGAAGAAAAACTTCAACGCGACTCGACCCGCGTCCGGGGAATCCAATTGTTGCTGTGCGTTGAGGGTGATGGAGGAAGTCGCCATGGGTTTGGGCTCCTTTGTAACGGGGTGGTGCTTAGAGGATAGTACAGATATGGATTATTTTTAAGTTTTTATTCTTATGCGAACAAAAAAGCTTGAATGGATAAATTCTCCAGGCTTCCCCTTGTTACATTTCTGACTTGAAGAAGAACACGGCACGGATTGACATAAACCTTAACCATGTCAGAAAATCAGCTTCAAGAGCGCGAAACCGACTGCCTTCAGGTGGCAACAGTCGGCGTTAGGAACCCCGTTGATGACCTGAACATTAGCGCCCGGGTGAGACCTCTTCTCCCCTGCTTGAGGGAGCACAATATCAAGCGACTCTTTAATAAAAGCAGCCCTTGGGCTGCTTTTATTCATGGAGGCCCAAGCCTCGCTGATAAACCAAATGGCCATGCCTGTGCTTGTTAAGCGCCTTCTTATCGCAGTTCATGAAATTCCAGAGCACGTGCCCATGATCGACATTGATCACCACAAGCATCTGGTATTTCGCCGCGTACACGCCTATGAACGCGAGGCGATACGACCCGTCAGAGTAAAGAACCCGCCAAATCTCTAAAGGGTTGCGCACCGTATCCACTGCAAATTCCGTGAAGCGCTCCCGGGCGTTGGGTCGTTTCTCCACGATATGTAAAAGGTAGCGCCGCCTGACAATCACCGGCACATATGGTGTATCTATCCAGACGGTATCCATATCTTCTTGCAGCCCAAAACCCAAGGCTACCTGTTTCAGGGCACTGTCGAAGTCAACAGCACCGGGTAACTCCCGTACTGGGGAGGCCGTCGGCGCGATCGAAATATCTCGAATATCGGGCAAGCCAAGATCTTTCCAGCTTGTTTGCCCAGACACCTCCTTCGTCCCAGGAAGATTCATGCAAGTGACCTTCAGCAACCACTTGCATGTTTCGTAGACGCCGGCAATTGCCTTTATCCAACCGATCCAGACGTGGCGATGCCTCTTTAATGTAAGCGCCACATTTCAACCGTTCGAACAACGCGCGGATATCAGCCAGAGTCTTTTCTTTCCTGGGAAATTTCTGACAAAGTTGCAGGCAAAGCGGTAACCAGGCGAACGATGCAAGCCAATTCACGCCAAACCGGCAAACCCCCCAAATCCCGCATAAGCTCCAACCATCGCCTCCCGGCGCTTTTTGGCACAAAATCGCGACAAGCGTGGCAAGGTGCATGATGATAGCCAGCATGACCATCTGGCCCGGTTCAGATGCATAACAATAGCGAGCCCACTTAAGCAGAGGGCATTACCTCATGGATAGCAGAACCCTACGCAACCTCATGCGTATCGTGCAGACCGGCTCGTTGTCGGCAGCGGCCGAGCATTCGTGCCTCACGGTGCAGGCGTTGGCGGCGCAGTTGAACAAGGTCGAGGAGCAGTTCGGTTTCCGGTTGTTCCGGCGTTCGAACAAAGGCCTGACGTTGACGAGCCAGGGCTCGGAACTGACCCCCTTCATGGATCAGGTGCTGATTGCCACCCGGCAATTGGAAGAAAAAGTCGCAGCGCTCAAGACGCCGCGACAGCGCACGCTCAAAGTGGCGCTCAATACCACCCTGCCGGCGGAGTTCAACCGGCGGATGATCGACCGATTGATCGCGGTGTTTCCCCAGTATCAGTTGGAGTTCAGCTACGCCGAGTCGATGGAGAACCTGAGCAAGCTCAGGAATGAAGATTTTGACCTGGCGATCCTGATCGGGCAGCAACAGGGTGGTTTTACCAGCATCACCATGCCGGATGTGCAGGTGCGGGTGGTCGGTGCCCATTGTGGCGACGAGGACGATTCCCTTGGCCTGCTCGGTGACAAGTTCCAGGTGCGTCCGGCAGAAGAATGTCCGTATTCCCACAGCTTCCTGCGTTTTCTCGACGCTGGCCTGGGCGAATACGGGTCGAGCCAGCGCATGGTCTATTCCTGCAGTGAAACGCTGACGTTGTCGCTGATCACGCAGCTCGACGGCCTGGGCCTGGTGTCCCGGGAGGCCGCGCTGGGCAACGGCCTGGCGATTTTCCCGGACTTCGAGGATTTCCTTGAGGTCCGCCTGGCGGTGAACAATCCCGAGTTATCTGGGCAGGCGCTGCACGATGTGGTGGACCTGAGGCTACAGGAACGAACCGAGCGCGATGTACGCCGCCGTGCCCAGCGCCACACTGAGAAACAGGTTGCGGCTGAAATACGCACATAACAGCGTCGGGATCGCGGCATAAAATTCAGGGCGATCGAGTTGTATCTGCTGGTCCTTGATCAACAACGGGGTCAGGCTGATGGCAGCGACGATTGCCACGGGCAGGTATTCCAAGGCACGGGCGACGAAGGGCGGCCAGTGGTCGGTATTGATCTGCAACGGCAGGGCGCGCGGCAGGAAGGTCACGGCCATCATCAGGACCACGACCAGGATCAGGAACGTTTGGTCAGGCATACGCCTACCCCGCAGCCAACGAACGTGGCGATGAAGACGTTGAACGGCGAGTTGCCCAGCAGGCTCAGCCCGCCCATGCAGACGACAGCCGCCAGGGCCGCGATCAGTTTGTTGCGGGTGTCGCACAACGAAACCAGCACATAGAGCATCATCGCCGTCAGGGCATAGTCGAGCTGGTATTTGATGAGGTGCGCCGCGTATTGCGCACACACTGCGCCCAGCAAGCCACCGAGCACCCAGGATGTATGGCAGAACAGGTTGAAGCCGACCAGGTAGCGCACGCTCACCGGCGCCCCGCTGCCGAGCTTGACGCTGTGGAACGCGAATGACTCGTCCGTCAGCCCCGCCGCGTAGCACCAGCGTTCGAAACGACTGAGCCCCAGCGCGCGCAGGGCCTTGGCCATGTAGACCGACATCAGCATGTGCCGGGCATTGATCAGAAACGTGGTGAGCACGATCGTGGTCAGCGAGGCACCGCTGGAAATCAACGCCAGCGCCGCGAATTGCGAAGCGCCCGCGTAGACGAACAGGCACATCGCCACCGGCAACCACAGGGGCAGCCCGGCGTTGACCGCCATCAGACCGAACACAAACGAAACCGTGAAATAACCCGCTACCACCGGACTGGCTTCAGCAAAGGTACGCGAGGCTTGTGGTTCGACCGCCAGCGGCTGGCTGGAAGTCTTGTTCATAAATCCCTCTCGAAGGTGATTTCACCCCGAGGCTCACAGAACCCCTGGGCGGCCCAGAAACGCTTGCCGGCCAGATTAGCATCGTCGACGAAAAGGAACATGCGCAGCACGCCCACCCGCTTCATGTCTGCCGATGCCGCTTCGACCAGACGCTGGCCCAGGCCTTTGGTGCGATGCTGCGGGCTGACCGCCAGGTGATTGATCGTGCCGCGGGTGCCGAGCATGCCGCCGATCACCGCGCCCACCACTTCACCGCTCGCATCGATGGCCAGGTACGCGGTGGTGGTGTCCTGCAACAACACGCCGCGCAAGAATCGGGCATCCTGCCATTCGCAGAACGACACTTCGTCGAAACCGCGAAAGAATCGCTCCAGCCGCTCGGCGTCCCGGACCATGGCCCGACGCAACAGGACTTGCTGCGTCAGGTCGTCCATGGGTTCGAGCCGTTCAGCGAACAATGTCGAAAGCGGTCCCGGGCCGCGAGAAGGAAATGGCGAGGATCTGCCGGTACGCCATGTCATGGCTATGGGTGTTGCGCGCCGGGGTTACGTAATGGCGCATGTCGCGATCCAGGAAAAACGTGGTGTCGAGAATGTCCTCGTAGGTCGTCGCCGCCAGCTGTTCTTCCTGGGCGGTGTACAAGCGGCTTTCCGCCCCCGCCACATTCTGACGGCCCCAGAAGTGCACGCCGCTGAACGGATAACCGTCGCAGTGAATCCCTTCAGGAGTGATTTCCAGCTGTTTGCCCGGCTTGATTTCGATGCGGATCTGATGGATCTGGCACTGCCAGATTTCATCGTGCAGTTCCTGCGGCAGGACGTTCTTGTACACCTCGAAGTCCGTGTCGATCAGGCTGCGCATCACCGGCGAGTTGATCACTTCGTTGGAGAAGTCCTCGAAGTGCCGCTCCAGTCCGCCGACATAGCTGTTGTTGGCCTTGGACTGAACGTAGGCCCGGTGTTCGAGCTGCGTGAGCTCACGGGTCGTTGGGTTGTATTCGAAGTCGCTGTAGCGGCGAAAACGCATGCCTGAGTCGGCCTGGCCGTAGTAACTGTCGGGCTCCATGTTTTCCCAGCTTTTGGTCAGCCGGACAAAGTCGCCGAAATGACCGTAGAGGTTGAAGTCCCCACCGCGAACGTTGACGTATTTGTCACGTCTCAGCGCTTCGCCCACTTCCCTGTTCAGAACGATCATTTTTCATAGGTCTCCACTGCGTTGAGCGGCCTAATCTAGTAGGTGCAGGATTTACGTCCATGAGAAAGTATTTGAGGCATTTCAAGCGGCGCTTGAAACGGCGGGCAACGTTACATAAAGACGACTTTTTCTCGGGGAAACAGGCGATTCCAGCGGCTTTTCTTGAGCTAAAAGCAAAAAGAACCCGAGCTTGGCGTCGCCATGCTGTTCACTTCAGGCAGGCATGAATCAACGGTGGCGAGGGAGCTTGCTCCCTCGCCACCGTTATCGACTTACAACCTGATCAGGCATCAGAAGACGCTGATCGGATAATCCACGAACACCCGCAGCTCATTGCCGCTGACGTTGTACTCGCTGGATTTCTGCGACACCCGCAACACAGAGCTGCGCAACCTGACACTCAAGTCCTTGGCCGGGCCGTTCTGGACCACGTACTTGAACTGGTTGAAGATCTCGCGCTCGGTCCCGCCTTCGCTGGTGGACGTGGTGATGTTATCGCCACGTACGTAAGCGACGTTATAGGTCAGGCCCGGTACGCCGAAGGTGGTGAAGTCCAGGCCGTAGCCCAACTGCCAGCTGCGCTCGTCCTCAGCGTTGAAGTCGGACCAGTAGGAGTTGGCCAGGTAGATCGTGTTACCGCCATCACCCACACGGTTCTGCTCGCGCTGATAGCCGCCGTAGGCGTAGCCCAGGTTGCTGTCGCCGGTGCTGCGCTGGTGGGCGAGCGTGAAGCTGTGAGGGCCGGTGGCGAAAGTAGCGGCCAGGCTCCAGATCTTGTTGTCGTCGCCGGTGACGTTGTTTTCACGAACGTAGCTGTCGTCCAGCTTGGTGCGATAACCGTTGAAGTCCAGGGTCAGGGATTGATCCTTGGCCAGTGGGAACACGTAGTTGGCGTTTACGTATTGCTTCTTCAATACATCTTCGACATCCGAGGCGTAGAGCGAAGCCTTGAACTGCTCGGTGAACTGATAGCTGCCGCCCAACACGTTGATCGACTTCAGGCCACCACTGTCATGGCCTTCGGCGCTCTTGCGCGATTCGGCGGTGAAACGGCCGGCGTTCAGTTCCAGCCCCTTGATCTCCTTGGAGGTGATCAGCGTGCCGGTATAGCTTTCCGGCAGCAGGCGCGAATTGTCATAGCTCAGCACCGGCAGGGCCGGCATCTGGTCACCGTAGGCCAGTACGGTATTGGAAACGCGGAACTTGACCGCCGCACCGAACTTGGACAAATCATCGGCCGCGCTGCCGCTGTCGCCTTGCTTGAAGAAGTCGATGCCTTGCGCACCGCTACGCCCCTTGCCGCCATCCAGACGCAACGCGTACAGGCCAAAGGCATCGACACCCACGCCCACCGTGCCTTGGGTGAAACCGGACGAGAACGTACCGATGGCCGCCTGGCCCCATTCGGCCTTGTCTTCTCTGCCGTCCTTGTAGTCGCGGTTCATATAAGCGTTGCGCAACAGCACTTTCAAGCTGCTGTCTTCAACGAACCCCTTTGACTCCGCCTGGTCATTGGCCATGGCGTGTGTCGTGCTCAAGATCCCCAATGCGATCAAACTGATGCGCTTGTTCAACATGATTATTTTCCTTGTACGGGTTGATACGCACCGCGGCGAGCAGCCGAAATGGCGCTTTGCGCTCTTTTTCGGACTCTTGCTCCTGGAAATAATGAAAAGGCCCGCCCACGTCTGATCGTGTCGGGCCTTTTTATTATTTAAGAGTCATGGCTGTCAGCCACAGGCGTAGGACGAATCGTAGTCGCGCCCTCAACGGTGTGTCAATTTCGTGAATCGTCTGTAATTAGGCGAAAAACATCTAAGAATCGATCAAAGCGAACAGTCGTTCAAACCGCAAGTCGCTGATGGCGCCGATGCCTGCTCCGGCACGGCTCGCTTCAGCCATTGGGCGAATGCCTCGGGCTTGCCCAGCCAGGAGCCGATGTCGATCAATGTGAACTGGCCGTCCCGCTCTAGAGCCAAGGTTGGAAAGCCCTGACCGCCAACCTGAGCGAGCAAGGCGCGACTGGCCTTGATATGCCTCTGCACATCAGCCGCGCGGAACGCCGCCAGGAACGCCTGGGCCGGCAGGCCAATGGATTGAGCGAGCTCCAGCAGGACGGTTTCGTCCGCAACGCGCCGCCCTTCGACGTAGTGTGCGGTTTGCAGCCGTCCTAGCAGTTCCAGGCCATGGCCGCCGAGCTGTTCGGCCGCAAGGACGGCGGCGGTCGGCGGCGCCGAATCGAACACCGCGCTGTGGTCGCGCAGCAAACCGTCGAAATAGGCCTCGCCAAAGGGCTGCCCGGAGTATTCGGCGATGCGCCGGTCGTGGGGCATCACATAATTGCGCAATTGTGGCGAGACCTGCTGGCGATTGGTGCCGGTCATCATGCCGCCGCCATGGGCGATCACTGGCAATACAGCCTGGGCCGCCTGCACCAGCGGTTTGGCACCGTAGCACCAACCGCACAGCGGGTCGTAGATATAATGGAGAGTGGTCATGGGAAACTCCGCTAGCCATGGGGATTCGATGGCAGCAGGGTAGCCTCGCGAGCGCTGCGGAAAAACGCCGGAACGGCTTTCAGTGTGTTTCGTGGATCGGGCGAATGCCCAGAATTGAACACCATCCTCTGTGGGAGCGGGCTTGCTCGCGAAAGCGGTGTGTCAGTCACCGCATAGGTAGCTGACCCGACGCCTTCGCGAGCAAGCCCGCTCCCACAGGGAAATTGCATCAATCCACAAATCCAGCGGACACAAAAAAAGCGCTGCCATCCCGGCCAGCGCTTTTTATCAATCCGTCGAATTCTATCCTTGCATCACATCCCACAGTGCTTCCAGCTCAGCCTCGCTGAACAGGCCAGCAGGGTACCGCTCAACGATCATCCGGCGCGGATCAGGTTCTCTGATCTGACGCGTTCCGTTGGACTTCAACCACTGCGCCAACGCTTGAAGCGACTCACCATTAACGGCCAAGGGATGGCATGTGCGCTCGCTTGTCATATTCATTCCAGCGCCCTCTCCTGGTTGATGAGCGGCTAATTTATCCAAGGTTTATGACAAAACAACTCAGTTCCCTCCCCGGAACTGCTGCTGATCCAATACAAGAGCTATGCCAATCCATCCCTGCCCACCCACGAACGGACACAAAAAAACCCGCGACCCAATCGGGCCGCGGGCTTGCCAGGATGGATCCAAAATCACCGGTTTAGAGCCGGCGCTGGCGATATCACCAGGCTGTTACATCGCCACTCACTTTGCCCGCGGCGCGGGTTGCTGTTGGGTAAGGCAATGGATATTCCCGCCGCCCAGTAACAGTTCGCGTCCTGGCACCATGACCACTTCGTGCTGCGGGAACAGGTTCTGCAGGATTTCCCTGGCCGGTGCATCCAGCGGGTCGTCAAAACTCGGCGCGATGATGCCGCCGTTGACGATCAGGAAGTTCACATAGGAACCGGCCAGTCGCACGCTTGGGTTGCGTTCCTGGGAACCCTCCACCGCATCCACGCCCGCGCATTCCTCTGCGGTGGCATACAACGGCCCCGGGATCGGCATTTTATGCACTGTAAACGAGCGCCCCTTGGTATCCGTGCTGTTTTGCAGCACGTCCAACGCCGCGTGGCAGCGGGTGTAGTTCGGGTTTTGCGGGTCGTCGGTCCAGGCAAGCAGGACTTCGCCAGGCCGTACGTAACAGCAGAAGTTATCCACATGACCGTCGGTTTCGTCATTAAACAGACCGTCCGGCAGCCAGATGATCTTATCCACGGCCAATTGCGCACTGAGCACCGCCTCGATCTCCTCACGGCTCATGTGCGGGTTGCGATTGCGGTTGAGCAGGCACTCCTCGGTGGTGATCACGGTGCCTTCGCCGTCCACATGAATCGACCCACCCTCGAGTACGAAACCTTCGGTGCGATAACGTGGGCTGCGCTCGAGCTCGAGGATCTTGCCGGCCACTTGCGAATCACGGTTCCACGGCGCGTACAGGCCGCCGTCAAAGCCGCCCCAGGCATTGAAGTCCCAGTCAATACCGCGCACTTCACCGCTGTCGTTGATCACGAACGTCGGGCCGGTATCGCGGACCCAGGCGTCGTCGCTGGACATTTCCACCAGGCGGATATTCGGCACGTCGAGGCGCGCCCGGGCATTTTCGTATTGGCCCGCGGACACCGCCACGGTCACCGGTTCAAAACGGGCGATGGCCTTGGCGACCGCCACGTGGGCAGCCTGTGCGGGCTTTCCGCCCAGGCGCCAGTTGTCCGGGCGCTCTGGCCAGATCATCCAGACCTGGGTCTGGGTCGCCCATTCGGCAGGCATGTGGAAACCATCCGCGCGCGGAGTGCTGTGCAACGTTGTCATGGGTCATCTCCTGGGCGATAGGCAGTGGTCACTTTATAGACGATAAATATCGACTAATAAAGTCACAAAAACCGAAATCAATCAAAAATCCTCTTAAAACATCGACAAAAATCGATTTTATGACGAGAAAACCTGTGGGAGCGGGCTTGCTCGCGAAGGCGGCGGCACATTCAGCATCAATGCCATCTGAACCACCGCTTTCGCGAGCAAGCCCGCTCCCACAGGGGGAATACAGCTTCACAGCTCGGCATTCCAGATCGATTACAGCCCCTCGTCCAATACCTTCATCAGCATATCGACAAAGAAATCCACACTCTGGCGCGTAGTCACCATCGGCGGTTTGATCTTGAGGATGTTCAGGTAATCACCCGTCGGCTGCATGAAGATGCCCAGCTCCCGCAAGCGATTGCACAGCACAGTGGTTTCCTCAGTGGCCGGCTCCAACGTGTCGCGGTCGCGGATCAGCTCCACGCCCAGGTAGAACCCTGAACCGTGCACTGCGCCGACCAATGGATACTGATCGATCAAGGCCTCCAGTCGAGCCTTGAAATGCCCGCCAACCACCCGGGCGTTTTCCCAGAGATTGTCCTCTTCCATGACATCCAGCACCGCCATGCCGATCTGGCAACTGACCGGGCTGCCGCCGGCCGACGAGAAGAAATACCCCTCGGCCTCCAGCGCCTCGGCGATTTCCCGGCGAGTGATGACCGCGCCCAGCGGCTGGCCGTTGCCCATGCCCTTGGCCATGGTGATGATGTCCGGCACCACGCCTTGCTCTTCGAAGCCCCAGAAAAACTCGCCCATGCGCCCGTAACCGACCTGCACCTCGTCGGCGATGCAGACCCCACCGCGCTCGCGCACCATCGCGTAGACCTGCTTCAGGTAACCGGGCGGCAGTGCGATCCCACCGGCGTTGCCGTAGACCGGCTCGCAGATGAAACCGGCCAGTTGGCGTTTGCTCTCGGCAATTTTCGCCAGCTTGTGTTCGACGCTGCGCACGTAGTCCGGCGCACTGTCTGGGCCGCGGAATTCGCCGCGATAAGTGTTCGGCGCGGTCACCGGGTGCACCCAGTCCGGGCGGCTGCTCAGGGCCTGGGGGTTGTCGGCGATGGAGGTCGATACCGCATCGGCGGCCACCGACCAGCCGTGGTAAGCCTCCAGCACGCTGAGCATGTCCCGTCCGCCGCTGTAGGCCCAGGCCAGGCGGATCGCCAGGTCGTTGGCCTCGGTGCCGCTGTTGACCAGGAACACTCGGTCCATGTTGGAGGGCGACAGCGCCAGCAGGCGCTCGGAAAACTCGGCGATCGCCGCATAGTGGAAACGCGAGTTAGTATTGAGCAGCGACCATTGCCGGGCAGCCACCGCCGCCATGCGTGGATGGCCATGGCCCAGCACCGCGACGTTGTTGAGCATGTCCAGGTAGGAGCGCCCCTGCATGTCGATCAGGTGGTTGCGCCAGCCACGCTCGATGCGCGGCGGATCGACGTAATAGTGTTTCTGCGAACGGGCAAAGCTCGCATCGCGACGAGCCAGCAGCGCCTCGGGATCGGTCTCCGGCTCGGCATCGCACGCCAGCCCCAGCAGCACCGCCGGCGAAGGGCAAAGCGCCTGCCAGGCCAGGGCCCTGGAGGGCGTGCAGAACAGTGGCGGATTCACGTGGGCGCCCCGGCACAACTGGACACACAGCGACCCCGTCACTTCGCCCAGCACCTGCCCCTTGACCAGCGCCGCGCCGGAATGCAGCGGCGACGTCACCCCCCACAAGCGCACGCTCAACTGTGCACTGTCCAGTTGCAACATGCCGTCGGCAGACGTGTGCACAACCCCGGCGAACGGAGATTCGAGCGGCGTTCCCCGCGGCACACTCAACGCCACGTGCAAGGGATAAGTGTCGGGTTCGACGGCGCTGTCCGGCCGAGTGCGAGACAAGCGGTACTGCCCATAGCGGCTGGCCGCCAGGCCGTGAACACCCGCGGCTTCATCCAGCAGGCGCTGGTCGATCCCCGGCTGCTCCCAATTGCCGGCCTCGAAATGCGGGCTCAGCACTCCCAGGTCGATCAGGGCGAACTCGCGCCCTACCAGGGTCGGCAAAAGCGGCGCAAAGCCCTCGCTGGCAATGACCGGCAGGTTGTGGCCGACGGCGGTGAGAATCGCCGCTTCCATGAGTTCGAAGGGCACCGAATGGGCGACGCGGAAAATCTCCCACTCATGGGCCAGGTTGTCGCGGCTGTAGTGGTTGTCCGGGTCGATGGAAACCTGCTGCTCACCGCTGAGCACCAGCACCGCGGCGCGCGCCACGATCAGCGGCCACAGCGCCAACAGTTCCTGGCGCTGCAAGGGGTTGATCGCGTGGTAGGCCTTGATCGCCGGCAAGATAAAGAACGGATCGCCGTCGGCGTGATGCAGCAGGGCTGCGCACGTCACCGACAAGTCAGTGATGCGCCAGGTACGGATCAGGTCGCCGAAATCGATAACGCCCTGCAATTGCCATTGGCGCTGGGCATCGCGCTGCCAGACCACGTTGTCATCAGTGATGTCCATGTGGATCGCCTGCACCGGCAGGCTGGCCTTGAGCGGCTGCAAGCGCCGCTCGGCCTGTTGCGCGACCTCGGCGACCCGATGCCGTCGTGTTTCATCCTTGATGACAGGCAGCAGGTAATCGACCAGGGCCGGGGCGTGGCGCGCGTCCCATTGCAGGGTGCGCTCCAGGCCCGGGTGGTCGAATGTGGCCAGGGCCAGGTCCATTTCCGCGCACAGACTGCCCAGGCCAATGACAAGCTCGGGGGGCAGGTGCTTGAGCTGCGTGAGGGACTGGCCGTCGATGTATTCCAGCAGACGCATGTGAATCGCTTGGCCGTCGACGTCCAAGGTCAGCAGGTCCTGGCCATTCATCGCCGCAATGACCCGCGGCACTTTCACCGCGTCGTGTCCGGCCAAGTGCTTGAGCGCGGCATGTTGGGCCTGGATTTCCTGGACAACGTAGTCGCCGTGGCAAATTTTCAACACAAAGCGTCCGCGCTCGCTGTCGACGCGGTAGTTGAGGTCCTGGTTGCTGCCAAGGGGTCGCAGGTCGCCGCTGAGTCCGTAATTCGAGCGCAACAGCACCAGCGCTTGCTCGGCGCTGATCTGTGGGCTTGGCAAACTGGCGCGGTGAACCAACGTAGCGAGTGGCATACAACGACCCCTGAGGTGGTTTTGTTCGGATGCCTATCTCGCCACCGAGTCGGGGGATAAGCAACCCCCCTGTTCAAAAATATGCACAGCCCTCCTAGGAAGCTGTATAGGAGGCTGTGTCCATGGGATATTCGCTTGCACCGCTCCCGCCATGCCGACAAGCTATGCTCCTACGCTTTGTCGTACCACGGAAAAAGGCTTACCCGGATGCGCATTCTCATCACTGGCGGTGCTGGCTTCATCGGCTCGGCGCTCATACGGCACTTGATTCTCGATACCGAACATCAGGTCCTGAACCTCGACAAGCTGACCTACGCTGGCAACCTCGAGTCCCTGAGCAGCATCGATCACGACAGCCGCTACGAGTTCGTCCAGGCCGACATAGTGGATCAAGCGGCTGTCAGTGCGGTGCTGGCGCGATTCCAACCTGACGCCATCATGCACCTGGCGGCCGAGTCCCATGTGGACCGCTCCATCGATGGCCCGGCGGACTTCATCCAGACCAACATCGTGGGCACCTACAGCCTGCTGGAAGCCACCCGCGCGTATTGGCAGGCTTTGGCAGAACCGCATAAGCGCGCGTTTCGCTTCCACCACATCTCCACCGATGAAGTGTATGGCGACTTGCACGGCGTGGATGACCTGTTCACCGAAACCACTGCCTATGCCCCAAGCTCCCCGTATTCGGCGAGCAAGGCGGCGTCCGATCATCTGGTCCGCGCCTGGCAACGCACCTACGGCTTGCCTGTGCTGTTGACCAACTGCTCGAACAACTACGGGCCGTTCCACTTCCCCGAAAAACTGATTCCCCTGGTGATTCTCAACGCGCTGGCCGGTAAACCGCTGCCGGTCTACGGCAACGGCCAGCAAGTGCGCGACTGGCTGTTCGTCGAAGACCATGCCCGGGCGCTGCTCAAAGTCGTCACCCAAGGTGCGATCGGCGAGACGTACAACATCGGCGGGCACAACGAGCAGAAAAACATCGACGTGGTGCGCAGCATCTGCGCGCTGCTCGAAGAACTGGCGCCACGCAAACCCGAAGGCGTCGAGCACTATGCCGACCTGATCAGCTTCGTCCAGGACCGCCCCGGCCATGACCTGCGTTACGCCATCGACGCCAGCAAGATCGAACGGGAACTGGGCTGGACACCTCAAGAAACCTTCGAGACCGGGCTGCGCAAGACGGTGCAGTGGTATCTGGAAAACCTGCTGTGGTGCCAACGGGTCCAGGACGGCAGTTACCAGGGCGAGCGCCTGGGCTCGCTCGACAACAAGGATGCAATTGCATGATGAAAGGAATTGTTCTGGCCGGCGGTTCCGGCACCCGCCTGCACCCGATTACCCTCGGGGTTTCCAAGCAGCTATTGCCGATTTATGACAAACCGATGATCTATTACCCGATCTCGGTGCTGATGCTCGCAGGCATCAAGGACATCCTGATTATTTCCACCCCTCAGGATCTGCCGCAATACCGCAACCTGTTGGGCGACGGTCAACAGTTTGGTGTGAATTTCAACTATGCCGAGCAGCCGTCGCCCGATGGTTTGGCCCAGGCGTTCCTGATCGGCGAGCAGTTCATTGGCAGCGATTCTGTGTGCCTGATCCTGGGCGACAACATTTTCCACGGCCAGTATTTTGGCGAGCAACTTCGGACCGCCATCAACCGACCGAGTGGCGCCACGGTGTTCGGGTACTGGGTCAAGGACCCTGAGCGATTTGGCGTGATCGACTTCGATGCAGAAGGGCGGGCGATGTCCATCGAAGAAAAACCTACCGCACCCAAATCCAGCTACGCGGTGACCGGCCTGTATTTCTACGACAATGATGTGATCGAGATCGCCAAGGCCATCAAGCCATCCAAACGCGGCGAACTGGAAATCACCGACGTCAACAATGCGTACCTGCAACGCGGCGACCTGCACGTCGAGCGCTTCGGCCGTGGTTTCGCCTGGTTGGACACCGGCACCCACGACAGCCTGCTGGAAGCCTCGCAATACGTACAGACCATCGAACATCGCCAAGGCCTGAAAGTGGCATGCCTGGAAGAAATTGCCTACCAGCAAGGTTGGGTCAGCCGCGAGCACATCCTTGAGCGCGCCCAGTATTTTGGCAAGACCGGCTACGGCCAGTACCTGTTCAAGATCGTCGGAGAAACACGTTGAACGTCATCGCCACCCGTTTGCCGGACGTCTTGATCATCGAACCGAAAGTCTTCGGTGATGATCGGGGTTTTTTCTACGAAAGCTTCAATGCCCGGGCATTTGCCGAGGCGACCGGCAGCACCCTGCCGTTCGTCCAGGACAATCACTCACGCTCCACCCGGGGCGTGCTGCGGGGCCTGCACTACCAGATCGAACAGGCCCAGGGGAAACTCGTGCGCGTCACGGCGGGGGAGGTGCTGGATATCGCGGTGGACATTCGCCGCAGCTCGCCGACCTTCGGCCAATGGGCGGGCGTTCGCCTGTCGGCGCAAAACCATCGGCAGCTGTGGGTGCCGCCAGGGTTTGCCCACGGTTTCGTCGTGCTCAGCGAATCGGCGGACTTCCTCTACAAGACCACCGATTACTACGCGCCCTCATCTGAACGCTGCATCCGCTGGGACGATCCGCAACTGACCATCGATTGGGAACTGGAAGGCGCGCCCATCCTCTCGGCCAAGGACCAGAACGGCAAGCCCTTGCACGAGGCAGACCTGTTCCCATGAGTACGCCCTTGCGCATCCTGATCATCGGCCGCAATGGCCAGGTTTCCCGAGCGCTCCAGTCGCGCCTGAGCGGCATGGGCGAGTTGCTCGTACGCGGCAGCGACCAGCTTGACCTGGCGCAGGCGGATTCCTTGCGCGCCCCCATCAAGGCCCTGAGACCCGACGTGATCATCAATGCCGCCGCCCACACGGCCGTCGACCAGGCTGAGAGCGAGCCGGAACGGGCGTTCGCCATCAATGCCACGGCGCCGGGCATCCTGGCCCAGGCAGCGGCCGAACTGGGCATACCGTTGATTCACTACTCCACCGACTACGTCTTCGATGGCCTCAAGCCCACCCCCTACACCGAGGACGACACGCCCAACCCGCTGAGCGTCTACGGGCGCAGCAAACTGGCCGGCGAAAATGCCATCCGCCAGGCTGGCGGCCAGCACCTGATCCTGCGCACCAGTTGGGTGTATTCCACCGAGGGCCGCAATTTCCTGTTGACCATGCAGCGCCTGTTGCAGGAAAAACCGCAGCTGCGGGTGGTTGCCGATCAGATTGGCGCACCGACCTGGGCGGGCACCATTGCCGACAGCACCGTCCAACTGATCGAACGCTGGCAGAGCGGTCAAACCGGAGCCTGGGGCACCTATCACCTGACCGCCCGGGGGGAGACGTCCTGGTTCGGTTTCGCCCAGGCCATCGGCGAAAACCTGCTCGAGCGACACAAGCCGTGCGCGCTACTGGAGCCCATTGCCTCCAGCGATTATCCGACGCCGGCCCCTCGACCGTTGAACTCGCGCCTGGATTGCAGCCGCCTGTCCACGGAATGGGTGGTGAGCCAGCCCGACTGGCGAAGCGCGTTGCAGCGGTGTCTGGCCGGACAAGCCTGGTAAGGCCTTACAAATAGTATTTGCGAGACAACTAGGCATAATACGCCTGACACCACAGGCGCCCCATGTTCATGAATTCCACCCTTCCTCGCAGACCCCGTTGGCGCAGCCTGGCCTTGCTCGCGCTGTGCCTGGCGCCGTTGCTGTGGCCGTTGGAGCACCTGGCCGAGCGTTATTACCGCAGTGAACTGGCCGGCCAGAACCGCCAGACCCTGGACCTTTACGTCGCCAACCTGCTGGGCACGCTGCACCGCTATGAAGTGTTGCCACAGATCCTCGGCGAGCTGCCGGCCTTGCGCGCCGCCTTGTCGGCCCCGGACGACGGTGTCACCCAAGGCAACGCCAACCGGCTGCTGAAAAACATCAGCGCCCAGACAGGCGCCGAAGTCATGTACCTGATGGACCCTTCCGGCAAGACGCTGGCCGCGTCGAACTGGGACAAACATGACAGTTTCGTTGGGCGCAATTTCGCCTTCCGGCCGTACTTCATCGAAGCCATGGCCGGGCGCCTGGGGCGTTTCTTCGGTTTGGGCACGACGTCGGCCAAGCGCGGCTATTTCTTCGCGGCCGCCGTGCACGACCGCGAAAAAGTCATCGGCGTGCTGGTGGTCAAGGTCGACCTCGACCACACCGAAAGCCTATGGGGCAAGACCCCGGAACAATTGCTGGTGACCGACCACAACGGCGTGGTCATTCTCACGTCGCGCCAGGAATGGCGCTTTCGCGCGACCCGGCCGCTCAGCGACGACGAGCGCAAGGCCATCAGCGCGGTACAACCTTATCCAACCCGCGATCCCAAACCGCTGAACCTGGATGCCAACGCCTGGCTGCCCCAGACCCAATCCATCGAAGAAACCGGCTGGAGCGTGAGCATCCTCGCCCCGCGCACGCTGATCGACCGTCCCGTGCGTACCGTGGTTGCCACCGGTGGCGCGGCCTTGCTGGTGTTGATGCTGTTGCTCGGGTTGATGATGCAACGCCGGCGCCACTATCTGGATCGGATCGCCTTCGAAGCCAAGGCCCGCCAGGAGCTGGAGGGCCGGGTGGCCGAACGGACCAGCGACCTGGAAGGACTGAACCGGCGACTGAGACAAGAAGTGCTGGAGCGCGAGCAGGCCCAGCAGGAATTGGTCCGGGCCCAGGATGATCTGGTGCAGGCCGGCAAGCTGTCGGCCCTGGGCACCATGTCGGCGAGCATTAGCCACGAGCTCAACCAGCCACTGGCGGCGATTCGCAGCTACGCGGAAAACGCCGAGATCCTGCTTGACCACCAACGCACCGAAGACGCCCGCGGCAACCTCAAACTGATCAGCGAACTGACCGGGCGCATGGCATCGATCATCGCCCACCTGCGCGCTTTCGCCCGTCGCGACCGTCATGCCCCGGAAAGCGTCGCCCTGCAGCCGGCGCTGGACGATGCCCTGGCGCTGCTCGCCAAACGCCGGCGCAGCATGGAAGTGGAGCTGATCCGCGACTTGCCGGCCGCCACGCTGTGGGTCGAGGCCGGCGAAACCCGCCTGCGCCAGGTACTCGGCAACCTGCTGGCCAACGCCCTCGATGCGCTCACCGAGAAGGGCCCGCCGCGCAAACTCTGGATCAGTGCCCAGGCCACCGACACCGGCGCCAACCTGTACATCCGTGATAACGGCCCAGGGTTTTGCATGGAAGCCTTGGGCCGCGCCGGCGAGCCTTTCTACACCACCAAGACGCGCACCCAGGGCCTTGGCCTGGGGCTGGCGATCTGCGACACCCTGATGCGCGCCTTCGGCGGCGAACTGTCGTTCGCCAACCACAAGGAAGGCGGCGCCCTGATTACCCTGAAGCTGCGCGCCGGTGCGCCCGGGGTGAGCCTGCAACCGTCCGAGGACCGAAGTGTATGACCATCGACAACCGGATTGAGGTGGTGCTGATCGATGACGATCCCCATCTGCGTCAGGCCTTGAGCCAGACCCTCGACCTGGCCGGCCTGAAAATCCTGCCCCTGGCCGAAGCCAAGGGCGTGGCCGGGCAACTGTCTCGTGACTGGCCGGGGGTGGTGGTCAGTGATATTCGCATGCCGGGCATGGACGGCCTCGAACTGCTGGGCGAACTCCATGCGCAAGACCCGGAACTGCCGGTGCTGCTGATTACCGGCCACGGTGATGTGCCGCTGGCGGTGCAGGCGATGCGCGCCGGGGCCTACGACTTCCTGGAAAAACCGTTCGCCAGCGATCACCTGCTCGACAGCGTACGCCGCGCCCTGGCCTTGCGCCGCCTGGTGCTGGACAACCGCAGCCTGCGCCTGGCCCTGAGCGATCGCCATGAACTCAGTGCCCGCCTGGTCGGCCAATCGACCCCGATGCTGCGCCTTCGCGAGCAGATCGGTGCGCTGGCCGCCACACGTGCCGACGTGCTGATCCTCGGTGAAACCGGCGCCGGCAAGGAGGTGGTCGCCCGCGCCTTGCACGACCTCTCCGGCCGGCGCAACGGCCCCTTCGTGGCGATCAACGCCGGTGCCCTGGCCGAGTCGGTGGTGGAGAGCGAACTGTTCGGCCACGAACCCGGTGCTTTTACCGGCGCGCAGAAACGCCGCATCGGCAAGTTCGAGTTCGCCAACGGCGGCACGCTGTTCCTGGATGAAATCGAGAGCATGAGCCTGGATGTCCAGGTCAAACTGCTGCGTCTGCTGCAAGAGCGCGTGGTGGAGCGGCTGGGCGGCAATCAACAGATCCCCCTGGATATCCGCGTCATCGCCGCGACCAAGGAAGACCTGCGCCAGGCCGCCGACCAGGGGCGTTTTCGCGCCGACCTGTATTACCGTCTCAACGTCGCGCCGCTGCGCATACCGCCGTTGCGCGAACGGGGCGAGGATGCGCTGATGCTGTTCCAGCATTTCGCCAACGAAGCCAGTGCCCGACATGGCCTGCCGCCCCACGAATTGCAGCCGGCGCACCGGGCGTTGCTGCTGCGCCACAGCTGGCCGGGCAATGTGCGAGAACTGCAGAACGCCGCGGAACGCTTTGCCCTGGGCCTGGAGCTGGCCCTGGACAACAGCGCGCCCGACGGCAACCCTGGGGCACCGGTGGAACTGGTCAGTGGCGGTTTGAGCGAGCAGGTGGAAAACTTCGAGAAAACCCTGATCGCCGCCGAATTGGCCCGCCCCCACAGCTCGGTGCGCAGCCTGGCCGAGGCCTTGGGCATTCCCCGCAAGACCCTGCACGACAAGTTGCGCAAGCATGGCCTGACCTTCGGCGACAGCAGCCAGGGGTCGGCCGATGAATCCGATTGAATTATCGTCACTACCCTGCCAAGCAAGAGGCCCCGCAATGAACCGCGACAGCCGTTACCTGGAATCGATCCTGCACCACGATATCCCCTTGACCCGGGACATGGGCCTCAAGGTGCTCGATTGGCAGGCCCGGCAACTGCGCCTGTCCTTGCCGCTGGCGGCCAACGTCAACCACAAGAGCACCATGTTCGGCGGTAGCCTGTACTGCGGCGCCGTACTCGGTGGCTGGGGCTGGCTGCACCTGGCCCTGCGCGAGGAAGGCATTGAAGACGGGCATATCGTGATTCAAGAAGGGCAGATCAGTTATCCGTTGCCGGTGACCCGCGATGCGGCCGTCGTCTGCCAAGCGCCTGAGGAAAAGCTCTGGAAACGCTTCCTGGCCACCTACCGGCGTTACGGACGGGCGCGGCTGGCCTTGCAGACCCAGGTGATGAACAGCGGGAGCGAGGACGTGGCGGTACAGTTCGAGGGGCAATACGTGTTGCACCGCTGAAACAGCACATGGCTTGGATTGTAGGGGTGGGTAGCCCCTGTGACCTGGATTGGAGGGTGGGTAGCCCCTGTGGCGAGGGAGCTTGCTCCCGCTCGGTTGCGCAGCAACCGCCAAAGCAGGGGCTGCTTCGCAACCCAGCGGGAGCAAGCTCCCTCGCCACAAAAAGCACTCTTGCCAGACAAAAAACTTTTACCACAAGAATCAGGTAGGGCTCAGGAGCGTGCCAGCTCCAACAGTTTCCCACGCCACGCCGCTTGCGCCGGCAACGCCAGGAACGACGCATTCAACAGCGACTCACGCGGTGGATAACAGAACGGCTCGCCGCTCAAATCCAGCACCGCGCCTCCCGCACCTTCCAATACCCCCTGGGCGGCGGCGGTGTCCCACTGGGAGGTTGGCGCCAACCGTGGATAACAATCCGCCGCGCCTTCGGCCACCAGGCAAAACTTCAACGAGCTGCCAATACTGGTCAGTTGCAATTCGCCCAGGCTCGCGCTCAAACCGTTGAGTAGGCGCTCCTGCTCCGGGCTGGTATGCCGGCGACTGGCGACCACGGTGAACGCCTCGCCCGGCGCCACTGCGTCACGCACCGCGATAGGCAAAGGTACGCCCGCCTTGTCACCACGCCAGGCACCCAGCCCAGCGCCACCCACGTAGAAGCGACCATTGGTGGGCATCGACACCACGCCGAACACCACACGCCCCTGCTCTACCAAGGCAATGTTGACGGTGAATTCTTCGCTACCGGAAATGAATTCCTTGGTGCCATCCAGCGGGTCCACCAACCACCAGCGTTGCCAGCCGGCCCGCACGCTTTGCGCGATATCGGCGTCTTCTTCGGAAAGGATTGGAATGTCCGGGGCCAGCGCCGCCAGCCCGGCCACGATCACATCATGAGCCGCCATGTCGGCAGCGGTCACCGGCGACTCGTCGGCCTTATGGTTGACCAACACGTTGGCGCGCCAGAACGGCAGGATCGCCTCGCCGGCCTTGAGCGCCAGCTCGACCACCGGGGCCATCAGCGAATGAGGAAATGTCATGACAGGAATGCTCCACGCTGGGCCAGCAGGTCACGGGCCAAGTACAGCGCCGCCAAGGCCCGGCCCTCGGTGAATTGCGGGTTTTGCGCCAGGGCCGACAGCTCGTGCAGGTTGACCTTGTCCACGCGCATCGGCTCGGGCTCGTCGCCCTCCAGGCGCTCTTCATACAAATCGGTCGCCAGCACCACTTGGATCTTCTGGCTCATGTAGCCGGGGGACAGCGACAACTCGGTCAGATGTTCCAACTGTCGCGCCCCGAAACCGGCCTCTTCCTTGAGCTCCCGCTCGGCCGCCGCCAGTACATCTTCCCCTGGCTCGATCAAGCCCTTGGGCAGGGACAACTCGTAAGCATCGGTGCCACCGCAATACTCTTCCACCAGCACCGCATGGTCGGCGTCAAGCATCGCCACGATCATCACCGCGCCGTAGCCCACCCCTTTGCTCGCCAGACGCTCATAAGTGCGCTCCACACCGTTGGAAAACCGCAATTTCAGTTCTTCTACACAGAACAGGCGGCTGGTAGCGACGATCCGGCGATCGAGTATGGTGGGTTTCTGGCGCATAAACGGCTCCCTGGGCGATAGCGGGCTACTATACCCGGCCTATTCTGATTGTTTGTGTCGGATATCCGATGACCGCTGGAGAAGTTTTATGGCCTTGCTGCCCTGGCATGAGATCGATACGGTTCTGCTGGACATGGACGGCACCCTGCTGGACCTGCATTACGACAACCACTTCTGGCTCGAACACCTGCCCCAGCGCTACGCCGACCTGCATGGTGTGAGCCGGGCGATGGCCGAGATGGAGCTGCAGCCATTGTTCGAGCGCAACGCCGGCCAGTTGCAATGGTATTGCCTGGATTTCTGGAGCGCCGAGCTGAAACTGCCGGTGCGCGAACTGAAGTTGGAAACCGCCCACCTGATCGCCTTGCGCCCGGACGCCGATACGTTCCTGGCCGCGATTCAGCGCGCCGGCAAACGCGTGGTGATGATCACCAACGCTCACCGCGATTCGTTGTCGCTGAAGCTGGAACGCATCGAACTGGCTCCCTACTTCGAGCGTTTGATCAGCTCCCACGACTACGGCTTCCCCAAGGAAAACCCGCAGTTCTGGGACGCATTGCAAGCCGACCTGAACTTCGACCCGGCCCGCAGCCTGTTCATCGACGACACCCTCCCGGTGTTGCGCAGCGCCCGGGATTTCGGCGTGGCGCACCTGCTGGCGGTCAGCGAGCCGGACAGTCGCAAGGGGCCGAAGGATACGGGGGAGTTCGAGGCGGTGACGGATTATCGGGAGTTGATCGAAGGGCTTTGACAGGATCGGTGTGGCGAGGGAGCTTGCTCCCGCTCGGCTGCGCAGCAGACGCATTGGGGCCGCTTCGCAGCCCAGCGGGAGCAAGCTCCCTCGCCACAAGGGGCTGCTATTCAGGGATACGCAGCACCTGCCCCGGATAGATCTTGTCCGGATGCGACAGCATCGGCTTGTTGGCCTCGAAGATCTTGTTGTACTTGTTCGCGTCGCCGTACTCGGCCTTGGAGATGGCGCTGAGGGTGTCCCCCTTCTTCACAGTCACGAAACGCGCCGCTTGTGCCACTGGGCCAGTCACGGTGATCTGGTCGTCTACGCTACCGACACCGGCGATATTACCCACCGCCAACAGGATTTTTTCCTTCTCTTCCTGGCTCGCCACTTCACCTGTGACGATGACTTTGTCGCCCTCGATGGTCGCCTGTACATTCGGATTACCCAGGCCGACCTTTGCAATGTGCTCTTTCAGTTGTTCGCTGGCATTGGCGTTACCGGGGGTCAGCAGGTCGATCAGCTTTTCACCGGCTTCCTTCACAAAGCTAAAGATACTCATGGCACACGCTCCTTGATTTAAGTGTCCAGACGCAAAGACTAGACCAGGCGAGACGAACCCGGTTCCCAGCCGACCAATGACCCCGCCACGCGCAAGCGCTAGAATCCGAATCTTCCCGCGCCCTGGAGCGAAGATGGACATCAAGCAGCTGAAATTTCTCATCGCGCTGGACGAAACCCGTCACTTCGGCCAAGCCGCCGCACGTTGCCATATCACCCAGCCAACGTTGTCGATGCGCCTGCGCAGCCTTGAAGAAGAACTCGACCTGCCATTGGTCAACCGCGGCCAACGCTTTGAAGGTTTTACCGCGCCGGGGGAACGGGTGCTGGCCTGGGCACGCACGGTGCTGGCGGCCTATGACGGGCTGCAGGCCGAAGCAGCGGCCTGCCGCGGCAACCTGGTGGGTACGCTGCGCCTGGGCGTGGTGCCGTTGTCGGACTTCGACCCGCTGGCGATGATGCAGCGCTTGCACACCGAACACCCCAGCCTGCGTTTCGAATTGTCGTCCCTGAGTTCCGAACGCATCCTCGAACAGTTGGCGAACAACCGCATCGACCTGGGCATTTCCTACTTGGAGCGGCTGGACAATGAACGCTTCGAGGCCCTGCCCTTCAGCCCCACCCGCATGGGCTTGCTTTACGACCAGCGGTATTTCTTTTTCGGTGAACAACCGCTGAGCTGGGAAGCGTTGATCGAACTGCCGCTGGGCATGCTCACCAGCGGCATGCATTTTCGCCAGTCCATTGATCACAATTTCCACAGCCGGGGTCTGACGCCCCAACCGCTGTTGCAAACCGACGCGGTGCATCAATTGTTACAAGCTGTGCATGGGGGCTTGTGTTGCGCGGTGATGCCCCTGGACAGCGGCCTGAATGTCCTGACCGAAGACTTGCGCATCCAGCCCATTGAAAACGCCCAGACGTTGGTTTCGCTGGGCCTGATCATGCGGCGCGGTGCCCCCCGCTCGGCGTTGGCCGAGGCCTGTTTTGCCCTCTATCAGAAATCAGCGACGACTTCTTGATCGACGTCATCTATTGGAAGATCAGTAATAGCGATTAGACGTGGCAGATTGCCGCATTTAGTCTTAGCACTATTCCTACTTTCAGTGATGCCTATGAACGACAAGCCTCCGGTCAGTCCAGCGCCTGCGATGGAAACATCCGCGCCGGCCGCCAGCCAGAGCTATCGCTACTGCAATCTGGACCACGCCCAATCGGACAGCACCGCGCTGGCCGAGGAAGTGGCGCTGGCGATTGCCTATAACGGCATTAGCCAGGCGGTCATGCTGGTCACGCCCACCGACCTTGAAGACTTCATCGTCGGCTTCAGCCTCGGCAGCGGCATCATTGAAGACTCATCGGACATCTACGACCTGCAACTGAGCGGCACCGGTGCCGCGCACTACGCCCAGGTAACCATCGCCAACCGCGCCTTCTGGAACCTCAAGCAGCAACGCCGGCAGTTAGCGGGCACCAGTGGCTGCGGGTTGTGCGGTGTGGAAGCGGTGGAACAGGCCTTGCCCAACCTCAAGGTGCTGCCCGGCGCGCCCTTGCCTGCCGCGCAATGGCTCGATGGCCTGCGTGACCATATCGGTCAGTTCCAGCCCTTGGGCCAACATTGCGGCGCGGTGCATGCAGCCTTGTTCATGAATGCCCAGGGTGAGTTGCTCCTGGGCCGCGAAGACATTGGTCGGCACAACGCCCTCGACAAACTGATCGGCGCGCTGATCCGGCAACAAATCCCGGTGGCCGGTGGCGTGGCGATCGTCACCAGCCGTTGCAGCCTCGAACTGATCCAGAAAGTACTGCGCGCCGGCATCCAGACCCTGGTCAGCCTGTCGTCGCCCACGGGCCTCGCCGTGCAATGGGCCCGTCAACACAACCTCAACCTCATCCACCTGCCGCAAAAAAGTGCGCCGCGGGTCTACAGCCCTGCGATGGAGAAACAAGCGTGAGCAATCATCAACAAGCCGACCAGAAACCCGTACCACGCTACAAGCCCTACAAGGGCCCAGCCGGTGGTTGGGGTGCGCTGATCAGTGTCGCTCAGGCCTGGTTGACCAGCGACAACGCGCTGAAAAACATCCGCATGATGCTCAAGACCAACCAGAACGGTGGTTTTGACTGCCCGGGCTGTGCCTGGGGCGACTCGCCGGAAAGCGGCATGGTCAAGTTCTGCGAGAACGGCGCCAAGGCCGTGAACTGGGAGGCTACCAAGCGCCGTGTCGATGCCGCATTTTTCGCCAGACACAGCGTGACCTCGCTGCTGGAACAGAGCGACTACTGGCTCGAATACCAAGGTCGCCTGACCGAGCCAATGCGCTACGACGCCGAAACCGACCGCTACAAGCCCATCAGTTGGGAAGCGGCGTTCGCCCTGGTTGGCAAGCACCTGCAGGGGCTGTCCAGCCCCAACCAGGCCGAGTTCTACACCTCGGGCCGGGCCAGCAACGAAGCGGCCTATTTGTATCAACTGTTCGTACGCGCCTATGGCACCAACAATTTCCCTGACTGCTCGAACATGTGCCACGAGGCCAGCGGCGTAGCGCTGGCCCAGAGCGTGGGCGTGGGCAAGGGCACGGTGACGTTCGACGACTTCGAGCACGCCGACGCGATTTTCGTGTGGGGCCAGAACCCTGGCACCAATCATCCGCGAATGCTCGAACCACTGCGCGAGGCGGTGAAGCGCGGCGCCCAAGTGATCTGCATCAACCCGCTCAAGGAGCGTGGCCTGGAGCGCTTCCAGCATCCGCAGAGCCCGATCGAAATGCTCACCAACGGCAATAAGCCGACCAACACCGCGTACTTCCGCCCGGCCCTGGGTGGTGACATGGCGATCTTGCGCGGCATGGCGAAGTTCCTGCTGCAATGGGAGCGGGAGGCGCAGGACAGCGGTGCGCCGGCCGTGTTCGACCACGCGTTCCTCAACGAACACAGCACCAACGTGCTGGATTACCTGGCGGCGGTCGACGATACGCCATGGGCGCAGATCGTCGAGCAATCGGGCCTGACCCTGGTCGAAATCGAACAGGCGGCGCGCATGTACGCCAGAAGCAAGAACGTGATCATGTGCTGGGCGATGGGCATCACCCAGCACCGTCACTCGGTGGCGACCATCCAGGAAATCGCCAACGTGATGATGCTGCGCGGCAACATTGGCCGGCCAGGCGCAGGCCTGTGCCCGGTCCGCGGCCACAGCAACGTGCAGGGCGACCGGACCATGGGCATCAACGAACGTCCGCCAGTGGCGTTCCTCGACACGCTGGAGCGGCGCTTCCAGTTCAAGGTTCCGCGTGAGAACGGCCACAACGTGGTCGAGGCGATCCACGCCATGGCCGACGGCCAAGCGAAAGTGTTCATCGCCCTGGGCGGCAACTTCGCCCAAGCCACGCCGGACAGCCATCGCACGTTCCAGGCCCTGGCCAATTGCGATCTGACGGTGCAGATCAGCACCAAGCTCAACCGCAGCCACCTGGCCCACGGCAAGGACGCGCTGATCCTGCCGTGCCTGGGCCGCACCGACATCGATCTGCAGACCGAAGGCGCGCAAGCGGTGACCGTGGAGGACTCCTTCAGCATGGTGCATGCCTCCATGGGTCAGTTGCAGCCGCTGTCGAACCAGATGCGCTCGGAACCGTGGATCGTCGCCGGCATCGCCGCCGCCACGCTGGGTAGCCGCCCGGTGGATTGGAACTGGCTGGTGGCCGACTACAGCCGCATTCGCGACCTGATCGCCGAGACCGTCCCCGGCTTCAAGGACTTCAACGAAAAGCTGAAGAACCCCGGCGGATTCTACCTGGGCAACAGCGCCGGCTCGCGACGCTGGAACACCCCGTCGGGCCGCGCCAACTTCAAGCCGAACCGGTTGCCGACCGACCTCGTGCATGAGCGCACCCGTGCCACCGGCCAGTTGCCCGACCTGATCATGCAGTCCATGCGTTCCCACGATCAGTACAACACCACTATTTACGGCCTCGACGACCGCTATCGCGGTGTAAAGGGCCAGCGCGACGTGTTGTTCGTCAACGAAGCGGACATCATTCGCCTGGGCTTCAAGCCGGGGCAGAAAGCTGACATCGTCTCGCTCTGGGAAGACGGTCGCGAGCGTCGGGTCAAGGGGTTTACCTTGCTGGCGTTCGACATTCCGGCCGGGCAGGCTGCGGCCTACTACCCTGAAGTGAACCCGCTGGTACCGCTGGAAAGCACCGGTGATGGCAGCCATACGCCGACGTCGAAATTCGTCGCGATCCGCCTGGAAGCGGCGAGTGAGAACGGACTGATCCTGGCCAAGTCGGCTTGATACACAGTTCCATGGCGAGGAGATTGGGTTGTGTGGGAGCAAGGCTCGCCCGCGATGGATGCGCTGCGGTCTTTCAGAAGTAGAGTCGCCTGTGTGGCGAGCAAGCTTTGCTCCCACACAGCCTTGCTCTCACAATCCTATTTTTCGAACGGGCACAAAAAAGGCCGTTCCCCATGGAAAACGGCCTGTCTCAAGTAGCTAAAGACCGGCCAATTCACGTTAAGTTCCCACCGAAAAACAATAACTTAGAGAATTGTGCACAAGTCGTGCTACTCGTCGGATTTCGATTGTAAGCAAGCGAAGCCAGCCTCAGGATCGCGCCGTCATCCCTTTGAGGCTCCTCTATGAAGTTCTCCTCCATTCTCTTGTTGTCCCTTAGCCTGGCCAGTGGCATCGCTTCCGCCGGTGGTACTGCCGAAGCAGGTGTGGGCGGCGCATTAGGCGGGGTTTTGGGTTCGGTCGTCGGCCAGTCCCTGGGCGGCAATACCGGTTCCACTATCGGCGCGGCGCTGGGCGGTGCAGGCGGTAGTGCAGTCGGTGCAGACAGACACAGCCGCGGCGAAGCGGCAATCGGCGGCGCGCTGGGCGCGGCCGGCGGTAACGTGGTCGGCCGTAGCGTCGGTGGCAGCACCGGCAGCCTGATCGGTGCGGCAGCGGGCGGTGGCGCCGGTGGCGCCCTGGGTAACTACATGGGCAAGGACGATGACGATGACCGCCGTTATGACGGCCGCCGTGGCGACCGCCGCTACTACCGTGACGGCCATCCGGGTCGCGGCCATGCCTATGGACATCGCAAGCACAAGCATAAACATCGTTATTACGACGATTGATCGCTGGCTTTGATACCCGCCGGTAAAAGATCGCAGCCTTTGGCAGCTCTTCACAGAGCCTGACCGAAGGCTGCGATTTTCGTTTCAGACCACCAAACGCTCCATCGCCCCACGCAGCCGATCCGGAATCGCCACCGGTCGATTCGAAGCCCGATCCACGAACACGTGGACAAAACGCCCCGCCGCGCAGGCCTCTTCCTCGCCGGCCTTGAACACCGCCAGCTCGTACTGCACCGAACTGCTGCCCAACTTGCCGACCCGCAGGCCGATTTCAATCCGGTCAGGAAAGGCGATCGAGGTAAAGTAGTCGCAGGCCGAACTCACCACGAACCCCACCACCTCTCCGTCATGGATATCCAGGCCACCGACCTCGATCAGGTAGGTATTCACGGCGGTATCGAAGAAGCTGTAGTAGGTGACGTTGTTGACGTGACCGTACACATCGTTGTCGTGCCAACGCGTGGTGATGGCTTGCAAGTGAGGGTATTCGCTACGTTGGGGCATCAAGTGCTCTTCATGGTTGTTCAATGATTTCAGGATGACGGCCTATCGGCTCGCGAACCCCTTGCCCTGCGCCGCCAGTTCGCCGATAAGGCGCGCGGGCTGCCACTGGTCGCCCTGCTTCGTTTCGAGCTCCAGCAGGCGCTCGTGGATAGCTTCCAGCCCCTGCCCGTCGGCCCAGGCCATCGGCCCGCCCTTGTCCGCGGGAAAGCCGTAGCCATTGAGATAGACCAGGTCGATGTCGTGGGCCGACTCGGCAATGCCTTCCTGCAGGATCTTCGCCCCCTCGTTGACCAGCGCCAGCAAGCAGCGCTCAAGGATTTCCTCCGGGCCGACCTCGCGGCGCTGGAACCCCAGCGCTTCGCTGACCCGCAGCACCAGCGCATCGACCTCGACGTCATGCTCGGCCTGTCGGCTGCCCGGCTCGTAGTGATAGTACCCATTGCCGCTTTTCTGGCCGAACCGCCCCAGTTCACACAAACGGTTGTCCACCTGCACCTCAGGCGCGTCCTGGCCTTTACCCGCCAGCTCACGGGCACGCCATTCCAGGTCGATGCCGACCACGTCGTACATGCGGAACGGCCCCATGGCGAAGCCGAAGCCTTGCAACGCCGCATCCACCTGATGGGGGAACGCCCCCTCCAGCAGCATCTTGCGCGCTTCCAGCACATACGGGTGGAGCATCCGGTTGCCAATGAAACCATGGCAGTTGCCCGATATCACGCTGACCTTGCCCATGCGCTTGCCCAGCACCAAGGCCGCGTCCAGCACCACTTTGGAGGTTTGCGCACCGCGGACGATTTCCAGCAGCTTCATGATGTGCGCCGGGCTGAAGAAATGCAGGCCCAGGACCTGGGCTGGCCTGCGAGTGACAGCGGCGATGGCATCGATGTCCAGTGCCGACGTATTGCTCGCCAGGATCGCCTCGGGCTTCAACAGGCCGTCCAGCTCGCGAAAGATAGTCTGCTTGAGCTCCAGGTTTTCGTAGACCGCCTCGATCACCAGGTCCACGTCGCGGATCGCCGCGTAATCCTGTGCCCGCGTCACCCGGGCGATCCGCGCATCCGCCTCACCCTGGTCGATACGGCCCTGGCGCACGCCATGGGCGTAGGTCTCGGCTACGGCGGCCAACGCTTGCTCGAGCATTTGCGGATTGTTGTCGACCCATTGCACCGCCACGCCGGCATTGGCCAGGCACATCACGATGCCCCGACCCATGGTGCCTGCACCGACCACCGCGGCGCGCTGAATATCGAAGGGTGTCTGGCTCATGTCTGCTCTCTTGTTTTGGCGATCCGAAGACAGCCTTCACCTTAGTCAGCCAACGAATGTTTTTGAAGTTTATTCGTGTGATGAGGGGCATTCAGCGGATGGATGCAGCTCACAGGTGCGCTTGGGCCCATTGGCGAACTTCAGCGTATGGATAGGTTTCCAATGCGGCATACCCATGGATCTTCCGTGCCTTCAAACGGGTGAACAGCGGCACGCTGATTCCGCACAGGAACCGGGTGAGGCGCTCGGCAGACGGCACGCTGCCGCTGTGCTGCTCATGCGTGTGGATAAAATCGCCACACAGCGCCTCGAAATTTTTATCCACAAGCGCCGGCAACACGGGCGGCTCCGGCAGGCGAGCAACATGCCCATGGCACACCGAACAATGACCGCACTGGCGGGGCGCATTGTCGTCGCCGAAGTACTCCGCCAAGCGATGCCCCAGACAACGGTCAGTGGCAAACAATTGGAGCATGGCGTGGATCCGCGCGATCTCACCGTGTTCGTGCCGAGTGAAGTAGGCGTGTAGCTCGGCGCTCAAGAGCTGCGCATCCAGATCCGCTTCCAGCACGCTGTACACCTCGGTCATCTGTTTGCTTTCCAGCTCGATCCAGCCCTTTTCCTGGAAATAATCCAGCGCCTTCACCACCCGATTACGCTCGGCGCGATACTGCTGGTACATCCCGTCAAAATCCACCGTGGCCCAACTCCGGGCGCGACTGGAGGTTTGGATGATGGCCGCGACGAAGTCCCGTCGCTCGCCTTCGAAGCGCTCCAGCAGCTCGTGCGGCTCGGTCAGGAACTTGAAGCGATACTCCGCGAAATAGGCATAACGCGGCGCGATCAGCCGGCGCAATTCCAACTGGACCAGCAGCGTCTTGAGCGGCAGTTGCCGGATGTTGCTCTGGTCCGCCAGCGGTCCCAACAAGAATTCCCACTGCCCGTCGGCTGCCGCGGCCTTCAATTCATCGAGCACGCAACGAATGCCGGTAAGCTCCGGCGTATCGCCATACACGAAGTTTTCCAGCACGTTGAGGCTGTCGCGGTTGGCCAGCACCAGGCAATCGGAGGGCTTCCCGTCCCGTCCGGCGCGGCCGATCTCCTGGCTGTAGTTTTCGATGGACTTGGGCAAGTCGAAATGCACGACGTTGCGGATATCACTCTTGTCGATGCCCATGCCAAAGGCGATGGTCGCGACGATGCAATTGGATTGGCCGCCCATGAATCGCCGCTGGATGGTTTCGCGCTGTTCATGAGGCAAACCAGCGTGATAGGCCTCGGCCTGGATACCGTGCCGCCCCAAGTGCTCAGCGATCTGCTCGGCGGTTCGCTGCAAGGTGACGTAGACGATGCTCGGCTGCCCGGCACGCTCGCCCAACCACTGCACCAGTCGCGCGCGCTTGTCGGCACCGCGCACGGGCTCGACCAGCAGATTGAGGTTCGGTCGGTAGAAACCGGTCGTCACCACATCGACGGCAGCGATGGCGAATTTCGCCTGCATATCGGCGATGACCTTGGGTGTCGCGGTGGCCGTCAGCAGCAATACCTGGGGAATATTGAACTGGTGCTGGTAATCGGGAAGCTTGAGGTAATCAGGTCGGAAGTTATGCCCCCATTCCGAAATGCAGTGGGCCTCGTCCACCACCAGCAACGAGATCGGCACCTGCTGCAGGAAATTGCGAAAGCGCTCGTTCTTCAGGCGCTCCACGGAAACCATCAGGATCTTCAACTCACCTGAACGGGCCCGCGCCATGGTGTCGTTGGCTTCGTCACGGCTCTGGGCCGAATCGATGCTGGCCGCCGCGATGCCGTGGCGCTGGAGGAACGCCAACTGGTCCTGCATCAACGCCAGCAACGGTGAGACCACCAGCGTCAGGTGCGGCAAGAGCAGGGCCGACAATTGATAACACAGGGACTTGCCCGAGCCGGTGGGAAAAATGGCCGCCGCCGACCGACCGGCCAGCACGGCGCCGATGGCCGCCTCCTGACCGGGACGAAACTGTGGATAACCGAAAACCTGTTCCAGGGTGCTGTGCATGCGCGGTCGCTCCTTTGACTGCTGCGATGCCCAAAGCCTAGCGCGGCAACGCGGCGAGTCGAGAAAAGGTCGGGGTCGAATCGATACGGGATGATACAGCCTGAATGGCCGTGACGCTGATCGACTCGGGAGTCAACGCAAGCGCGGAGACGTTTGATAGCTGACAGTTTGAGCTTGGTGTTCAGTCATAAGACGTTAAATAAAGATCCAGTCCTTGAGGAAGAACCAACGATGCCAACCGCTCGATTTCAAGCACTTGCTTTGCTGAAAGCCTGAAGTCCGCACCAATATGATCATTGCTACCTGCCCATTGCATCACGGGCTTCAAGTCCTCCACCGACAAGCTGATGCTCTGCTCAAATACCAGCTCATCCTTGCCAGGATAAAAACCCAACACCCCAAAACTCATGGCTCTACCTTCCTTGTCTTATCCGCTTTTTTGGTCTGTTCGCCCGTGATGTGATTGAACTCACCTAAATGGTTTCCACGCGGGTTGTACTTTTCAAGGGCGCCATGCTGCCGGTCCCATTCATAAATATTGCCTTTCCGGTCGTGCCAACGTGGACGTAATCCTCCACCTCCTTGTACGGGAGTTTTTGACCGACCGCGAACAAGATCAGGAAAAGCAGGAATTACACCTTTCGGGGTCGGGTGATATTTGTGATCAGAAATGCTGAGCACGATATACAACGGCGAAACCCCAGAATCCGCCGGAAACACAAGAATGAAATCCTTGTACTCCGGCGGATAGATCGGGTTGACGATGATGCTGTCCGCCGCAGGTGTCGGCGGAAAAATCCAGATGTGCGGAGCCTGGGGGGCGGCCTCCAGCGCCGGGATGCCCAGCGTCGCGGAGGGATCGACCGCAGGCGTCCAGATCAACTCGACCCCATCGCCAAAGTCCGCTACTTGCTGCTCACCGCGAGTCTGGAACGTCACCACCGGGATCATTTCCCAGTCGCGTCGCGCCTGGGTGTTGTAGCCGTATCCCTTGAGCGTGCCATCGGCCTGGGTCTCGACGTGCAACCGCACCCGCGTACGTGCCTGCTCCATGGAGCGCAGTTGCTCTTCGGTGTACAACGAACCGTCACCCAGGCTCGTGGGCATCAGCAGCCCCACCAGGCCGATCAGTACACCCGCCGCTACAGGCGCAGTGACCGCGCCAGCAGCCCCCGCCGCCACGCCAAGGGAAACCGGCATCGTCCTACCCAAGGCAAACGTGCCGAAGCTTGCCGGCAACGACCCGCTGATGTTCTTAAGCTGAATGCGCCCTGACTCGTCAGCTTGACGCCCGCCCAACAAGGTAAATTGGCCGTACTCCCTCAGGGCTTCAGTTGGGATGTAGCCGCTCGGGTTGTGATAGTCGATCACCGAGTCAGGCAGCTTGCAGGACTTTGCAAATACACAGCCCTTCACGTCGGAAGGTGATGCTTTGCGGACCTGGGTCAGACGCTCGCTCATGTACGCCGTCTGCCTGGCGAGCATGGCCTCATAGGCCTGTTGATCGGCCTCTCTTTTTGCCAGTTCGCTGGGGGTCATGTCCCGCAGGATCCTGTAGCCCCGATCGGCACCGTAATGCTCCCAGACCTGCGGAACGCCGGCCTTTCCTTTCGTCATCTTTTCATCCCTGCTCGGTCGCCGTGGCCCCCCATTAAAAGGGCGTGGCGAACCTTACCGAGCGGCCAGGGAAATACTCAGCAGACGGTTCCGAGACCACTGTGAGATCTTTCTTCTTTTTCCAATGGCCAGCGATTCCCCCTAAACTTTCCCTCCAGACGAACACACGCCAACACCCCGGAAACCTCGCCATGCAGCTCGCCCCAGACTTCCCCGACGATCACACCATGCGCCAGCTCATGGAGCTGCTCCACGAAGAAATCGGCCTGCCCGAACGCAAGACTATTCGCCTGGACACCGCGATCAATCTCGACTTGGGTTGTGACGGCGCGGACGCCCGGCATCTGATGGAAGCCGTGGAGGAACGGTTCGCCATCGAGTTCATCGATTACGACGCCTACCGCTATTTCCAGCCTGAAGGGTTCGATGTGTTTCAAAAGCGCAGGGCCAAGGGCCGGGGGAACAAGCTGCCATTGACCATCGGCATGCTTTACAAGGCGATCAAGGCACAGCGATGGGATACGCGGGAAGTGGAAGAGGCCTAGCTGCTCGAAAGAATAACTGCCATTATTCTCTCTAAATTAGCTAATTTATGCCGGAATAATGCTAGTTAATATAAATTTTTATAAGCATCATGCTCCAAAAATGCACAGTCTCTGGATTTTTTGAGGCAGCGCGATGGGCCTCGAAGCTAAGTGCTAATATTCTGTCAATTAAAGCTTAAAAATGAGGGAATATTGACATATGGCAAAAAAAACAGCGCCTCTCTTGCCCACCACATCCAAGCTGCTGTCCGCCTTCGGTGAGCGGCTCAAGCTTGCCCGGCTGCGCCGCAGGCTGACAGCCCAGCAGGTCGCAGAGAGAGCGGGGATGTCCCTCACAACCTTGAGATCCCTGGAGTCAGGCGGGGCAGGCGTGACCATTGGCGCTTATTTGTCAGTGATGCAGGTGCTGGGCTTGGAAAGAGATTTGGACAACCTAGTGGCAGCCGATGAAATTGGCAGGCAACTGCAAGATGCTCAACTGCTTCCTTCAGCAGGTACAGCGGTTGGTAAAGGTTTGCGCGTTCGCAGGCCTCGCCCCTTGAAAATATCTCCTGCAGCTCACGGCAAGGATACGGACGTGATCGAGAGCAACAGTCCAACTCCTGATGCTCCTGCGGACTTTGCGTTCAACACCCACTCTCTCTCCAATTTGTTAACGAAGAAGAAAACCAAACCTTCGACGGGTGAATGATGACGTTGATAGCTGTGTATGCCGACTGGGAGTCGTTAGAGGGTCCGAGACGCCTTGGTTTCCTGCATGCGAGAAAAGCTCGCTCCACCAACGTATTCGAATTTGAGTACGACGCCGCCGCGCTGTCCGATCCGGAGTTGAACGCCACGGCTCTGGACCCTCGCATAGGGCCCTTTGAAGGCCGTCAGTTTCCAGGCCAGTACCAGACTCGCTTTGGCGTGTTCGCCGATTCGAGCCCTGACCGTTGGGGACAACTGCTGATGAAGCGGCGACTGGAGCGAGACATTCGGGACGGATTGCTTCCCAAGGACAGCAAGCTGTACGAGTCCGACTACCTTTTAGGGGTGCATGATCGCTATCGAGTCGGGGCGCTCCGATACAAACTCAATGACGAAGGCAACTTTCTCGATGACCGCGACGGTGTCGCAGCCCCTCCTTTTGTTGAACTACGCGCCTTGGAGCAAGCAAGCCGAGCACTGGAAAACGATCCAGATAACACAGCCCTCAATGGCCGCGAATGGCTGAAAATGCTGATCGCCCCAGGAGGATCACTCGGTGGAGCCAGGCCCAAGGCCAGCGTCGCAGATGAGCACGGACACCTATGGATCGCCAAGTTTCCAAGCATTCGCGATGACTATGACGTCGGCGGTTGGGAGATGGTGGTGAACGCGCTGGCCAATCATTGTGGTCTACGGGTCGCCACCGGCACTGCTCGACGCTACGGAAGTGATCACCACTGCTTCATGGTCAAACGATTCGACCGTACAGAACGAGGTGGCCGACTGCACTTTTCCTCAGCCATGACCATGACCGACAGGGTGGACGGTGATGATGCCTCGACAGGCGCCAGTTATCTGGAGCTGGCGGAAGTATTGATGAAACATGGCTCACAAGCGAAGGCAGACCTGCGTGAGCTATGGTCTCGGATTGTGTTCAACATTCTGGTCTCCAATACCGACGACCATCTGCGCAATCACGGTTTTATCCTCGAACCAGGCCGAGGATGGCGCTTGTCCGCTGCCTACGACATGAACCCGGTACCACACGCCGATGGGCTGAAACTCAACATCACCGATGCGGACAATGCCCTGGATCTTGAACTCGCCCTTGAGGTGGCTGAGTACTTTCGGGTCAGTCAGATCGATGCTCAGGAGATCATTGCGCAATTCCAAGAGGTGATCAGCCAATGGCCCGTACTGGCTAGTGCTTTGGGGCTATCGAGGCGAGATCAGGACAATATGGCGTCCGCATTTCAGCTTTCACACAAATAGCCTCCCATAAAAAAACCGCCCAAAAAGGGCGGTTTTTTATTCACCAACCAAGCCTTACAGCTGTGGACCTGCCGCCTTGATCGCGTCGCTCACGTCGAACTTCTTGAAGTTCTCGATGAACAGACCGGCCAACGCCTTGGCGGCTTCGTCGTAGGCGGCTTTGTCGGCCCAGGTGTTGCGTGGGTTCAACAGGCCAGTCTCGACGCCTGGAACTGCCAGCGGCACGTCCAGGTTAATGATGTCCAAGTGTTCGGTTTCAGCACCGATCAGCGCGCCGCTCTGGATCGCTGCGATCACAGCACGAGTGGTCGGGATGTTGAAGCGCTTGCCGACGCCGTAGCCACCACCGGTCCAACCGGTGTTGACCAGGTAGACCTTGGAGCCGAAACCGCGGATGCGCTTGATCAGCAGCTCAGCGTATTCACCGGCTGGACGCGGGAAGAACGGGGCGCCGAAGCAGGTGGAGAAGGTCGACTTGATGCCGCTGCCCGAACCCATTTCGGTCGAGCCCACCAGTGCGGTGTAGCCGGACAGGAAGTGGTAGGCGGCTTGTTCTTCGCTGAGGATCGACACCGGCGGCAAAACGCCGGTCAGGTCGCAGGTCAGGAAGATTACAGCGTTTGGCTCGCCACCGAGGTTTTTCGGTGCGCGTTTTTCGATCAGCTCACGCGGGTAGGCGGCGCGGCTGTTCTGGGTCAGGCTGTCGTCGGCGTAGTCGGCTTTCTTGGTGACTGGGTCCAGAACGACGTTTTCCAGTACGGCACCGTGCTGGATGGCTTTCCAGATGACCGGCTCGTTCTTCTCGGACAGGTCGATGCACTTGGCATAGCAACCGCCTTCGATGTTGAAGACCACGCCCACGCCCCAGCCGTGCTCGTCGTCACCGATCAGGTAACGGCTTTCATCGGCGGACAGGGTGGTCTTGCCGGTGCCCGACAAGCCGAAGAACAGGGTCACATCGCCCTCTTCGCCCATGTTCGCGGCGCAGTGCATCGGCAGCACGTCAACAGCCGGCAGCAGGAAGTTCTGCACGGAGAACAGGGCTTTTTTCATCTCACCGGCGTAGCGCATGCCGGCGATCAGCACTTTCTTGGCCGCGAAGTTGATGATCACGGTGCCGTCGGAGTTGGTGCCGTCGCGCTCAGGCTCGCAAACGAAATTCGGCGCGTTGAGGATCTGCCATTCGTCCTTGCCGCCGGCGTTGTACTGCTCGGGGTTGATGAACAGGCAACGGCCGAACAGGTTGTGCCACGCCGTCTCGGTGGTCATCTTGACCGGCAGGTAGTGCGCAGGATCGGAGCCTACATGCACATGGGATACAAAACGCTCGCGCTCGCCCAGGTAGGCTTCAACGCGGCTCCACAGGGCATCGAACTTGTCGGCCGGGAACTTGCGGTTGATCGGGCCCCAGGCGATGGCGTCCTGGGTGGTTGGCTCTTCCACAATGAAACGGTCGACTGGCGAGCGACCGGTACGATGACCGGTACGGACAACCAGCGCGCCAGTATCGGCAAGCTCGCCTTCACCGCGATTCAGGGCTTCTTTGACCAGATCATCGACACTCAGATCGGTGTACACGGCGTTATTGGCTTGCGTCATGAGATTCCCCGTCGGCCCGTGGCCGAGTGCTCCAAACGTTTTGTAGTAGGAAGTCGCGCACTACTACCCGAAAAAAGTGGGCCGGATTATGCCAGAAAACCCCAAAAAGAGTAGGGCCCTCCCGTCAGTACGGCGTAAATCCGGCGTTTGCCAGGAGATTTACCTGCGCTGAACCGTTTTAGTGTCGAGTATCTGACGGTGTGTCGACACCCGCACCGGCGAACAATTGAGCGATGTCCGCCGCGTCGAACAGGTAGCGTTCGTTGCAGAACTGGCAGTCGACTTCGATGGCGCCGCCATGCTCGATCACCAGTTGCTGCGCATCTTCCAGACCCAGACTGACCAGCGCATTGCCGGAACGTTCACGAGAGCAACTGCATTGGAAGCGCAACGGCTGGCCGTCGAACAAGCGCACCTGCTCTTCGTGGTAGAGGCGATGCAGCACCGTTTCGTTGTCCAGGCCCAGTAGCTCATCGGCGCTCAAGGTGCTGGCCAGAGCGGTAATGTGCTGCCAGCTGGCATCACGTTCTTCCGGGTCACGCAGGCGATCGGCAGGCAGCTGTTGCAGCAGCAAACCACGCGCGCGCCGCCCGTCGGCGTAGAGCCAGAAGCGGGTATTGGTCTGCTGGGACATGACGAAGTAGTTGGTGAAGCATTCAGCCAGGGTCGCCCCGTCCAGATCGACGATGCCCTGGTAACGCTGGCCTTGGGTCGGATCGACCGTCAGGGCCAGCACGCCGTTGGGCATCATGTCGGCCAGGGTGGCGTCGGGCGCGATCTGTTCGGCGTCATACCGGGCCAGGCCACGGATCTCACGCTCGCTGG
Organism: Pseudomonas sp. SWRI179; assembly: GCF_014268705.1. Classification (NCBI taxonomy): domain Bacteria; kingdom Pseudomonadati; phylum Pseudomonadota; class Gammaproteobacteria; order Pseudomonadales; family Pseudomonadaceae; genus Pseudomonas; species Pseudomonas sp. SWRI179. The sequence goes on from NZ_JABWRA010000020.1 coordinate 81,665, forward strand.
AGCATTCGATCATCAGCAGCGGGACCGGACCTTCGGAGCGCGCCTGGAGAATCAGCAAGCCATCGAACTTCAAGGTGCCCACCAGCAACGCTGCGGCCGCCATCAGCTCGCCGAGCATTTGTGCGACCGGCTCCGGATAGGGGTGCTTGGCGAGGACTTCGGCGTAGCTACGCTCCAACGCCACCAGCTCGCCACGGGCGTCGCTGTCATCGAAGATGAAACGCTGGGTGTAGTCGGTATCCGGTAAATCAGTCATAGGGTCTGGTATCTGAAGTGATGACAAATGATGGCAGGCATTTTAGGGGCATTCAGGGTGGGTTCCAAGCAAGGCTTGGGTTTGCCTGACGGGAAGGGACTGACGCCCATCTGAATGTGTAGGCTGACACATTGTGGCGAGGGAGCTTGCTCCCGCTCGGTTGCGCAGCGACCGCAAGATTTCGGGGCCGCTGCGCAGCCCAGCGGGAGCAAGCTCCCTCGCCACGGGTGACATGACCGGCGTTTTATTCGTTGTTGCTGCCATGAAACTTGAACAGGTCCCGGCGCTGCTTCTTGCTCGGTTTGCCGTCGGTGCTGACCCCCAGGGCGCCGGCCTTGCGTTGCGCGGCGGCGGCTTCGCGCTTGGCGATGCTGGCTTCGGTTTCACGATACAGCGCCTGTGCTTCAGGCGCGCCGCGCCGCACGATCGACAGGGCCTCGACCACCACGGTCTTTTCATCGAACCCGGTGCGGATGACAAACTCGTCGCCGATACGTGGCTCCTTGCCCGGCTTGCAACGTTCTCCCCGGTGATGGACCTTGCCGCTTTCGATGGCGGTCTTGGCCAGGGCCCGCGTCTTGTAGAATCGCGCCGCCCATAACCATTTATCGAGACGGACCTTGTCGTCCTCTTCCTTTTTTTGTGCCACTGCCATTCCTCTTTTCTGCCAATAGCCGGAACTGTACTACCGTTTTTGTCGGGCGCACGAATCCGGCCCGACGGATAGAATGCCCGTCAAACCGACGCCGTACGCATCGCTGGGGTCGGAATCGGTTACAAGCACAAACAAGTGCGTAGATAACTGTCGCCATTTTGTGATTATTCTGCGTGAATACCGCGATTCGCGGAGTCCACGATCCGATGCACTGATCGCAGGTTTTTTTATTGAAGATTTTTGACCATTTGACCGTTGTCGGTCTGCGCGAGTGGGTGGCGCTCCCGGATCTGGGAGTCGCCGGCCTGCGGGCAAAAATCGACACCGGGGCCAGCACCTCCAGCCTGCATGCCACTGACATCGAACCCTTCGAGCGCGATGGCGAAAAGTGGGTACGCTTCACCGCGCACCTCGGCACGGTGGTGCAGTTGCGCCATCGCCGCTGCGAAGCCCCGCTGGTGGCGCGCAAGACCATCAAGAGTTCCAACGGCCACGCTCAGGTCCGCTACGTGATCAGCACCACGTTGGCGCTGGGCGACCGGATCTGGCGGGTCGAGTTCACCCTGGCCTGCCGCAAATCCATGCGATATCGCCTGTTACTGGGTTCCAAAGCCTTGATCGACGGCCAACTGGTGGTCAATCCGGGTAGCAAATACGTTCAAGACAAGCCGGCATTCCCGGTGTCCACTACCTCTGCCACAGGTGTTGCATGAAGATCGCTGTGCTGTCGCGTAATCCGCGTCTGTATTCCACCCGTCGCCTGGTCGAAGCAGGGACCGAACGTGGCCATGAAATGGTGGTGATCGATACCCTGCGCGCCTACATGAACATCGCCAGCCACAAGCCGCAGATCCATTACCGTGGCAAACCGCTGGAAGGGTTCGACGCGGTGATCCCGCGGATCGGCGCATCCGTGACGTTCTATGGCTGCGCGGTGTTGCGCCAGTTCGAAATGATGGGGGTGTTTCCCCTCAACGAGTCGGTAGCCATCGCCCGTTCCCGGGACAAATTGCGCTCGTTGCAGCTGCTGTCACGGCGTGGGATCGGCCTGCCGGTCACCGGTTTTGCCCACTCCCCCGACGATATTCCCGACCTGATTGCGATGGTCAACGGCGCACCGCTGGTGATCAAGGTGTTGGAAGGCACCCAGGGCATCGGCGTGGTCCTGTGTGAGACCGCGACGGCGGCGGAGTCGGTGATCGAAGCGTTCATGGGCCTGAAGCAGAACATCATGGTCCAGGAATACATCAAGGAAGCCGGGGGCGCAGACATTCGCTGCTTCGTGGTCGGCGACAAAGTGATTGCCTCGATGAAACGCCAGGCCAAGCCCGGTGAGTTCCGCTCCAACCTGCATCGCGGCGGCAGCGCCAGCCTGATCAAGATCACGCCGGAAGAGCGCATGACCGCCCTGCGGGCCGCAAAGGTCATGGGCCTGGCCGTGGCCGGCGTGGATATCCTGCGCTCCAATCATGGGCCGCTGGTGATGGAGGTCAATTCCTCGCCGGGCCTGGAAGGCATCGAGACCACCACGAACAAGAACGTGGCGGGAATCATCATCGAGCACCTGGAAAAGAATGGCGGGCCGAACATGACCCGGACCAAGGGCAAGGGTTAATTCAACACAAATCCCTGTGGGAGCTAGCTTTTGTGGGAGCCCCACAGGACTCGCTCCCACAGCTTCTCTGTCTTGCTTGAGAGAGATCGCTACACCGCATCCCGAGGCAGCATCAAGCCCAACGGCAACCGCACCCGAGCTTCCAATCCACCACCGGCGCGGTTGCGCAGCTCGACGTTGCCGCCGTGCATCGAGGCGATGCGCTTGACGATGGCCAGGCCCAGCCCCGTGCCCTTCCCCCCACGGGCGCGATCGCCCCGGGTGAAGGGGTTGAAGATGGCTTCCAGCTCCGAGGGATCGATGCCGGCGCCACGGTCCATGACGCTCAGCACCACGTAGGGCGCGCTGGTGTCGCCGGAGACATAGGCCGCGACTTCGACGCCAGCACCGGCATGGTTCAGGGCATTGCCGATCAGGTTGTTCAGCAAACGCTTCATCGACACCCGGCGTAATGGAAACGGCTGGATCGGTTCCAGGCGCAACTGCACTTTCTCGTCGTTCTGGTTATAGGGCGCGACCACTTCCCGCACCAACTCGCTGAGGTCCACCTCTTCCACGGACTCATCACGTCCGTCGCGAATGAACGCCAGGAACTGGTCGAGAATCGCGTCCATATCCTCAATATCGCGGACCATCTCGTCGGTCAGGTCGGTGTGCTCACCCATCAACTCCAACGACAGCCGCAGCCGGGTCAGCGGCGTACGCAGGTCGTGGGAGACGCCCGCAAGCATCAATTCGCGCTCGCGCCCGGCCTGTTCCACATCCTCGGCCATCTGGTTGAAGGCACGGTAGACCTCAGTCATCTCGCTGGGCGTATCGCTGATGGGCAGCCGCACGCTGCGCCCCTGGCCCAGTTGCCGAGCGGCGTAGACCAGGCGCTTCAACGGTTGGTTGAGCTGGCTGACGAAGATCCACGCCGACGCGGTCGACAGCAGGCCGATAGCCAGGAACCAGCCGAGCACGTTCCAGATTTTCTGACCGCGCAGCGGATGCGGATACAGCGGCACCTTCAGCCAGCCATCCCCCAGGCTCGGGGCTCGCACCCAAAGCGCCGGCGGCGAATGCATGCGCAATCGCACCTCGGTGTCGGCGCCCAGTTCGGCCTGCATCTGGCGTTGATAAATCTCGCTGTACGGCCAGTGCTGCTCGCCCACCGGCACGCCGGCACCGACGACGCGGATCAGCGTCGCCGCCTCGGCGATTTTCGCCCGGTTGGTTTCGTCCGCCGCCCAATAAGCCCGCAGGGTCAGAGCAACACCATGGCTGTACTGCCGATCCACGAGCACGTCTTCGTTCATCAGCAGGTACACCAACGTCAGTGCCTTGGAGAAGAGCACGACGATCAGCACCAGCCAGAGGGTGCGGGAGAAGAAACTCTGGGGGAACCACACGGGGGTTTTCATGAATAACCGCTACACACTTGCAGGAGCGAGCGATGCTCGCACAATGACAGACCGCGAGTCGCCTGGAAGAAGACATTTCAACCGGCCAGGCCACCCGCTCCTACAAATCGCCGATCACTTGCTGGCGGCGCCATCCGGCACGAACACATAACCGACGCCCCAGACGGTCTGGATGTACCGCGGCTTGGAAGGATCGGGCTCGATCATCCGGCGCAGGCGGGAAATCTGTACGTCGATGGAGCGCTCCAGCGCATCCCACTCACGGCCACGGGCCAGGTTCATCAGTTTGTCGCGGGTCAGCGGCTGGCGGGCGTTCATCACCAGGGCCTTGAGCACGGCGAACTCACCGGTGGTGAGCATGTGGACCTCATCGCCGCGCTTGAGCTCGCGGGTGGCCAGGGACAGTTCATAGTCGCCGAAGGTCACGCTTTCGTCTTCGCTGCCCGGCGCACCCGGCACCGGTGCCGACTGGCGACGCAGCACCGCCTTGACGCGGGCCATCAGCTCGTCGGGGTTGAACGGCTTGGCCAGGTAATCGTCGGCGCCCAGTTCAAGGCCCTTGATACGGCTCAGCTCGTCGCCCTTGGCGGTGAGCATGATGATCGGGATCTGGTTGTTGGCGCCGCGCAGGCGGCGGCAGGCAGTCAGGCCGTCTTCGCCGGGTAGCATCAGGTCGAGTACGACCAGGTTGAACACTTCACGGGCCAGCAACCGGTCCATTTGCTCGGTGTTCGGAACGGTGCGGGCGCGGTAGCCCTTGCTGACGAAAAAACGCTCCAGCAGGCTGCTCAGCCCTGGATCGTCGTCAACAATCAGAATTTTTTCGCCTTCAGCAGTTTGTGCAGTGCTGCTCATAGGAAGCTCCTTTGATCTTGGCGCGCATTATGGCTTAGCTGCCGTTATACGCACCGTGTGCATTGTTAGCAGATTTTTCCTCTATCTCCAGCAAACCGCCCATCAAAGCCACATTCCACAACGCCCCCCGAACAGCGGAACGCTGGTTATAATGCGCGGCCCTTTGTGCCAGGGCAGACCGGATCGCCGGATCGGCGCCGCGCTTTATTATCTTGGCCAGGCAGCACTTTTTGAATTTCGCGGGTCAACAGGCAGCCTTTTGACCCAGGCAGCGGCGCATGCCAGGCCGCTCAACCAGTCTCGCCGAGCCCTGTTTCTGCGGTGGCGAGCCTGATTTCACAATTTGTCAGGTGGTTTTATGGACAGCATCAACAGCCGCATCGCCGAGGAACTCGGTGTACGCCCACAGCAGGTCGAAGCGGCCGTCGCGCTACTCGATGAAGGCTCCACGGTGCCTTTCATCGCCCGTTACCGGAAAGAAGTGACCGGCAGCCTCGATGACACCCAATTGCGGCATCTGGAAGAGCGCCTGCGCTACCTGCGAGAACTCGACGAACGGCGTATCAGCATCCTGGCCAGCATCCAGGAGCAGGGCAAGCTGACCCCGCAACTCGAGCGCGACATCAAGTTGGCCGACACCAAGACCCGTCTCGAAGACTTGTACCTGCCCTACAAGCAAAAGCGCCGCACCAAGGGCCAGATCGCCCTGGAAGCCGGCCTCGGCGAGCTGGCCGACGGCCTGTTCAACGACCCGACCCTGGCCCCGGAAACCGAAGCCGCGCGCTTCGTCGATGCCGAAAAAGGCGTGGCGGACGTGAAGGCGGCGCTGGAAGGCGCCAAGTACATCCTCATGGAGCGTTTCGCCGAAGACGCCAACCTGCTGGAAAAGCTGCGCAGCTACCTCAAGCAGGAAGCCACCCTCAGCGCCCGGGTCATCGCCGGCAAGGAAGAGGAAGGCGCCAAGTTCCGCGACTATTTCGAACACGACGAACCGCTCAAGAGCATGCCGTCCCACCGCGCCCTGGCGATTTTCCGTGGTCGCAACGAAGGCATTCTCAGTTCTGCACTGAAGGTCGGTGAAGAATTGCCCGGCACCATGCACCCGTGCGAAGGCATGATCGGCCAGCAGTTTGGCATCCAGAACCAGAACCGCGCCGCCGACAAATGGCTGGCCGAAGTGGTGCGCTGGACCTGGAAGGTCAAGCTCTACACCCATCTGGAAACCGACCTGCTGGGCGAGTTGCGTGACAACGCCGAAACCGAGGCGATCAACGTGTTCGCCCACAACCTGCACGATTTGTTGCTGGCCGCGCCGGCCGGCCCGCGCGCCACCCTGGGCCTTGACCCGGGCCTGCGCACCGGTTGCAAGGTGGCCGTGGTGGATTCCACCGGCAAACTGCTGGACCACGCCACGGTCTACCCGCACGTGCCGCACAACAAGTGGGACCAGACCCTCGCCGTGCTCGCCGCCCTGTGCGCCAAGCATTCGGTGGACCTGATCGCCATCGGCAACGGCACCGCCAGCCGTGAGACCGACAAGCTGGCCGCCGAGCTGATCAAGAAATACCCAGCCATGAAGATGACCAAGGTCATGGTCTCCGAGGCCGGCGCTTCGGTTTACTCGGCGTCGGAACTGGCTTCCAAGGAATTCCCGGACCTGGACGTGTCGATCCGTGGCGCGGTGTCCATCGCCCGTCGCCTGCAGGATCCACTGGCAGAGCTGGTGAAGATCGACCCTAAATCCATTGGTGTCGGCCAGTACCAGCACGACGTCTCCCAACTGAAACTGGCGCGCGGCCTGGACGCCGTGGTGGAAGATTGCGTGAACGCCGTGGGCGTGGACGTGAACACCGCTTCGGTGGCGCTGTTGGCGCGCATTTCCGGCCTGAACGCCACGCTGGCGCAGAACATCGTCACCCACCGTGACGAACACGGCGCGTTCAAGACCCGCGCCGCGCTGAAGAAGGTCCCACGCCTGGGCGAGAAAACCTTCGAACAGGCCGCCGGTTTCCTACGAGTCATGAATGGCGACAATCCGCTCGATTCGTCGGCGGTCCACCCTGAAGCCTACCCGCTGGTGCAACGTATCGCCGCCCAGACCGACCGCGACATCCGCTCGCTGATCGGTGACGCCGCGTTCCTCAAGCGCCTGGATCCGAAGAAATTCACCGACGAAACCTTCGGCCTGCCGACCGTGACCGACATCCTGCAAGAACTGGAGAAACCGGGCCGCGACCCACGTCCAGAGTTCAAGACCGCCGAGTTCCAGGACGGCGTCGAAGACCTCAAGGACCTGCAACCGGGCATGATCCTCGAAGGCGTGGTGACCAACGTCACCAACTTCGGTGCCTTCGTCGACATCGGCGTGCACCAGGACGGTCTGGTACACATCTCGGCCTTGTCCGAGAAGTTCATCAAGGACCCGCGCGAAGCGGTGAAGGCCGGCGATGTGGTGAAAGTGAAGGTCATGGAAGTCGACATCCCACGCAAACGCGTCGGCCTGTCGATGCGTATGAGCGACACGCCGGGCGAGAAAGTCGACGGTGCCCGTGGTGCGCGTCCTGGCTCGACGCCACGCCAGTCGCAAAACACCGCGCCGCGCAAGGAAACCGCCACCGCGGCCCCGGCGAACAGCGCCATGGCTTCGTTGTTCGCCAACGCCAAGCAGTTGAAGAAACGCTGATGGACGCACCGGCCGGGTTGGTGGAGAGCGCGTTCTTCAAGCTGCTCGGCTGCCGTCTGCAGAGCCTTGGGGATGGGGTGGCGCAAGTCGCCCTGAGCCTCGAACCGCCGCTGCGCAACCGCGGCGGCAAGCTGCACGGCGGCGCGCTGTTCAGCCTGGTGGACATTGCCATGGGACTGGCCTGCTCCAGTGTCCATGGCTTTGACCAGCAGAGCGCGACCATCGAATGCAAGATCAACTACATTCGCGCCGTGTCCGACGGCGACGTGTTGTGCACCGCCCGGGTCATCCACCCCGGCCGGCGCACGCTGGTGGTCGAGGCCGAGGTGATGCAAGGCGACAAACTGGTCGCAAAAGCGCAAGGCACGTTCGCTGTCCTATAGCTCCCTGTCATCGATTTGAGTTAATTTCGACGCATGAATGCGGTGTCGAAATTTCTCCGTGGGAGCGGGCTTGCTCGCGAAGGCGGTGTGTCAGGCGACTACAATGTTGACTGACAGTCCCTATTCGCGAGCAAGCCCGCTCCCACAGGGGATCGAGGCGATCAGTCCTTGACCCAAAAAACCAGGCGAAAACGCCAGTTTTAACTTCACCCTTGTAGACCGTCTTGCCCACCCCCATATTGGGGCGACTGACGCGTGAAGGAATTCAACTTGAGCGACCTTTTAAACCGCCGCCTGGCCCTGCTCGGCGAGCGCGCCAACCTCTCCCTGCTCGAACAGTGCCTGCACGGCATCGAGCGCGAATGCCTGCGCGTCACTGGCGATGGGCGACTGGCGCAGACCCCGCATCCCAAGGCCCTGGGCTCGGCGCTGACCAACGAACAGATCACCACCGACTATTCCGAGTCGCTGCTGGAATTCATCACGCCGGCCCTGGCCGACCCGGCCGATACCCTGCGCAGCCTCGACAAGATCCACCGGTTTGCCTACAGCAAGCTCGGCGACGAGTACTTGTGGAGCCCCTCGATGCCGTGCCCGTTGCCGGCGGAAGAAGACATCCCGATCGCGTATTACGGCACCTCGAATATCGGTCGGCTCAAGTACGTCTATCGCCAGGGCCTGGCCCTGCGCTACGGCAAGACCATGCAGTGCATTGCCGGTATCCACTACAACTTTTCCCTGCCGGAAAAACTCTGGCCGCTGCTCCGGCAGGACGAAGCCGCCGAGGTGAGCGACCGTGACTTCCAGTCGTCAGCCTACATCGCGCTGATCCGCAATTTCCGCCGCTACAGCTGGTTGCTGATGTACCTGTTCGGTGCCTCGCCGGCCCTGGACATCGGTTTCCTGCGAGGCCGTCCGCACCAGTTGGAGCAGTTGGATCCGGACACCTTGTACCTGCCCTACGCCACCAGCCTGCGCATGAGCGACCTGGGTTACCAAAGCAACGCCCAAGCCGGCCTCACGCCGTGCTACAACGACCTGGCGAGCTACACCGACAGCCTGCGCAAAGCGGTGGCGACGCCCTACGCACCGTACGTCGAAGTCGGCACGCACCAGAACGGCGAGTGGGTGCAGCTCAATACCAACATCCTGCAGATCGAAAACGAGTATTACTCCAACATCCGCCCCAAACGCGTGACCTACACCGGCGAGCGGCCGATCCAGGCCTTGATGGCCCGGGGTATCCAGTACGTCGAAGTGCGTTGCCTGGACATTAACCCGTTCCTGCCGATGGGCATCGATCTCACCGAGTCGCGCTTCCTCGATGCGTTCCTGCTGTATTGCGGCCTCAACGACAGCCCGCAGCTGGAAAACAACGAATGCGGCAACGCCACCAGCAACTTCCTGACCGTGGTCAAGGAAGGCCGCAAGCCTGGCCTGCAATTGCAGCGTCAGGACCAAGCGGTGGATATGCAGACCTGGGCCGTCGAATTGCTGGAAAAAATCGCCCCGCTGGCCTCGTTGCTCGACCAGAGCCAGGGTGGCGATGCCCACCGCCAGGCCCTGGATGCGCAACTGGCGAAAGTCCGCGACCCGTCCTTGACCCCTTCCGCCCAGGTGCTCGCCGCCATGGCCGAACACCAGGAAAGCTTCGCCCAGTTCTCCCTGCGCCAGAGCAAGGCCCACGCCGAGTTCTTCCGCGCCGAGCCGTTGCCTGCCCAGGAGCAAGCGACGTTCGAGGAAACTGCCCGTAAGTCATTGGTCCAGCAGGCCGAGCTGGAACAGAACGAGGTGGGGGATTTCGATGTGTTCGTGGGCTCGTATCAGGCGAGCATCCTGGCGATCAGCAACTGACACCTCGCTGACAAGAACGCTTTTGTGGCGAGGGAGCTTGCTCCCGCTCGGCTGCGCAGCAGTCGTAAAAACGGGCCTGCTGCGCAATCCAGCGGGAGCAAGCTCCCTCGCCACAAAGGTTCCGAGCCGCTCTCGATAGATTTTTTCGAAAATAAGCTCATTCGAAAAAGTTATTTATTTTCTAATTCTTAGATCATTTAGTCTCCTCCAACGCCGAACTCCCGGCGGCCTGTTGAGGAGCTTCCCCATGTCTTTGCGCTTCCCCCTTCGCCTTCTCGCAGCCGCCTCCCTGGCTGCAACGAGTCTTTTTGCCCAGGCGGCCGACCTGACCGTCGCTTACCAGACCACCGTCGACCCGGCCAAAGTCGCCCAGGCCGATGGCGCCTATGAAAAAGCCACCCAAGCCAAGATCGACTGGCGCAAGTTCGACAATGGCGCCGACGTCATCACTGCCATTGCCTCGGGCGATGTGCAGATCGGCTACCTCGGTTCCAGCCCGTTGACCGCGGCCATTACCCGCCAGGTCCCGGTGGAAACCTTCCTCATCGCCACGCAGATCGGCGCCGCCGAAGCCTTGGTGGTGCGTGACGGCTCTGGCATCAATTCACCAAAAGACCTGATCGGCAAGAAAATCGCCGTGCCGTTCGTCTCCACGGGCCACTACAGCCTGCTCGCCGCGTTGAAGCACTGGAACATCGACCCGTCGACAGTCACCGTGCTCAACCTGGCGCCACCGGCCATCATCGCTGCCTGGAAGCGTGGCGACATCGACGCGACTTATGTCTGGGACCCGGCCCTGGGCGTGGCCAAGGAAAACGGCAAGGTGCTGATCACCTCCGCGGAGCTGGCCAAGTTCGGCGCACCGACCTTCGACGCCTGGATCGTGCGCAAGGACTTCGCCCAGAAGCATCCCGAGATTGTCACCGCCTTCGCCAAAGTGACCCTGGATGCCTACGCCCAGTACCGCAAGGACCCACAGGCCTGGCTGGCCGATGCGTCCAACGTCGACAAACTGGTGAAGCTTTCCGGCGCCAAGGCCAGCGATATCCCGCTGTTGCTGCAAGGCAACGTCTTCCCCCTGGCAGCCGATCAGGTCGTGAGCCTCGGCGCGCCGACTACCCAAGCCATCACCGACACCGCGGCGTTCCTGAAGGAGCAAGGCAAGGTCGACGCCGTGCTGCCGGACTACGCACCGTACGTCAGCGCCAAATACATCACTCGCTGATCGAAAAAGGGAGACACGCGATGGCCTTGCTACAGCTGGAGCGCATCAGCGCACAGTACCCCGGCGCGACGGAACCGGTGCTGGCGGATATATCCCTGACCCTGGGGCCGAAGCAATTGCTGGTTGCCCTCGGCCCGTCCGGCAGCGGCAAGACCTCGCTGTTGAACCTGATTGCCGGGTTCGTCGAGCCCAGCGCCGGACAGATCACCCTCGACGGCACACCCGTCAAGGGCCCGGGCGCCGAGCGCGGCGTGGTGTTCCAGGACGATGCGCTGCTGCCTTGGCAGGACGTGTTGGCAAACGTTGGGTTCGGCCTGGAACTGGCCGGGGTCGCCAAGCAAACGCGCGAAACCCGGGCTCGGGAAATGCTGGCACTGGTGGACCTGGCCGGCTTCGAGCAACGCCGCGTCTGGCAGCTCTCCGGCGGCCAGAAACAACGTGTTGGCCTGGCCCGGGCATTGGCGGCCAACCCTCGCGTGCTGTTGATGGACGAACCGTTCGGTGCCCTGGATGCCTTCACCCGCGAGCAGATGCAGGAACTGTTGCTGCAGGTCTGGCAGCGCACCGCCAAGCCGGTGTTCCTGATCACCCATGACATTGAAGAAGCCGTGTTCCTTGCCACTGACTTGATTCTGCTGGCACCGAACCCGGGGCAAATCGTCGAGCGCCTGAGCCTGGATTTCGGCCAGCGCTACGGGGCCGGGGAATCGGCGCGCTCGATCAAGTCCGACCCGCGCTTCATCGAAACCCGCGAGCATGTGCTCGCCAAAGTGTTCTCCCAACGCAGCGCCACTCGGCCACAGGAGCGCGCATGAGCAGCTATGAAATTCCAGCGGTGGTCCGTGACGCGGCGACCAAGCCCACGGCCCGTGGCTTGAGACTCCACCTGAGCACGCGCTGGATCAGCGGCTTGACCCTGATCGCCTTGCTGGTGATCTGGTGGGCAGTCACCGCCAGCGGCCTGATCGAACCGCTGTTCCTGCCCTCACCGTCGGCCGTGCTGGAAAAAGGCTGGCTGCTGGCGACTCGCGGCTACATGGATTCCACCCTCTGGCAGCACTTGGCCGCCAGCCTTGAACGCATTGGCCTGGGACTGTTGTGCGCGGTACTGACGGCGGTGCCGGTGGGCATCGCCATCGGCGCCAACCGCATCGCGCGCGGCGTGCTCGATCCGTTGATCGAGTTCTACCGGCCGATTCCACCGTTGGCGTACCTGCCGTTGATCGTGATCTGGTGCGGCATCGGCGAGCTGTCGAAGGTGCTGCTGATCTACCTGGCGATCTTCGCCCCGATTGCCATTGCCACCGCCACCGGCGTGCGCACGGTCGATCGGGCCAAACTGCGCGCGGCGCAATCGTTGGGTGCCACGCGGGCCCAGTTGATTCGCCATGTGATCGTGCCCAGTGCCCTGCCGGACATTCTCACCGGCATTCGCATTGGCCTGGGTGTGGGTTGGTCGACGCTGGTGGCCGCCGAACTGATTGCCGCCACCAGTGGCCTGGGGTTCATGGTGCAGTCGGCGGCGCAGTTCCTCGTTACTGACGTGGTGGTGCTGGGCATCCTGGTGATCGCACTGATCGCCTTCGCCATGGAAATGGGCCTGCGCGCCCTGCAACGCAAACTGGTGCCGTGGCACGGCCAGATCCATTGATATCCAATGACCACGCCGACCATTCGGCGCCCCAGACCGAGAACATTGCGATGAACCGTCCGACCATTACGCCTTTGAGCACCGCCCTCGGCGCGCAGATCGATGGGATCGACATCAGCCAGCCGCTGAGCCTGGCGGATCGCGACACCGTTGAGCAGGCGCTGCTTGAGCATCAGGTATTGTTTTTCCGCAACCAGCCGATCGAGCCGCCCCAGCAGGCACGCTTCGCCGCGTATTTTGGCGACCTGCACATTCATCCGATCTACCCCAACGTGCCGGAGCAGCCCGAAGTATTGGTACTCGACACCGCCGTCACCGATGTGCGCGACAACGCCGTGTGGCACACCGACGTGACCTTTCTCTCGACGCCCGCCCTGGGCGCGGTGCTCAGCGCCAAGCTGCTACCGGCGGTGGGTGGCGATACGTTGTGGGCCAGTGGCATCGCCGCCTACGAAGCCTTGTCGACGCCCATGAAACGTTTGCTGGAAGGCCTGACGGCGACCCACGATTTCACCCGCTCGTTTCCGTTGGAGCGGTTTGGCAATAGCGCCGAGGACCTGGCGCGCTGGGAAGAAGCACGGCGAAAAAACCCGCCGCTGTCCCATCCGGTGATCCGCACTCACCCGGTGAGCGGGCGACGGTCGATGTTCGTCAATGAAGGCTTCACTACGCGCATCAACGAGCTGTCGGACACCGAGAGCGAGGTGATCCTGAAACTGCTCTTCGCCCATGCCACCCGCCCGGAGTTCACCCTGCGCTGGCGCTGGCAGGTCAACGACGTGGCGTTCTGGGACAACCGCGTCACCCAGCATTTTGCCGTGGACGACTACCGCCCTGCCCGGAGGGTGATGCACCGTGCGACGGTGTTGGGGGATGTGCCGTTTTTCAGGTGAGTGTCTTGCCCGAATGTTTTTCCGGGGTAACGCATATCCCCGTGGCGAGGGAGCTTGCTCCCGCTCGACTGCGCAGCAGTCGCAAAACCTGCCCCACTGCTTTTCCTGATACGCAGTGTTGAATGGGTTTGGGGCCGCTTCGCGGCCCAGCGGGAGCAAGCTCCCTCGCCACAGGGATTTGTGTGCACCCTACTGGCGTTACTCAGCCGACGAAGGCTTCTCCCAAAGATTGATCCCGCCTTCCTGGGCAAACCGGTCGATCTCGGCCAGTTCGTCGGCGCTGAAACTCAAATTCTGCAACGCCGCGACGTTCTCGATGATCTGCTCCGGCCGGCTGGCGCCGATCAGGGCGGAGGTGATCCGTGGGTCGCGCAAAGTCCAGGCCAGGGCCATCTGAGCCAGGCTCTGGCCGCGTCGCTGGGCGATCTCATTGAGCGCCCGCACGTGGGCAAGGTTCTCCTGCGACAAGTGCGAAGCCTGCAACGAACCGCCCCCCGGACGATTCACTCGGGCATCGGCCGGAACGCCCTTGAGGTACTTGTCGGTCAGCAGGCCTTGGGCCAAGGGGGTGAAGGCGATCACACCCGTACCCAATTCCTCGGTGGCATCCAGCAGGTCTTTTTCCACCCAGCGGTTGAGCAGGTTGTAGGCCGGTTGGTGAATCAGCAAGGGGACTTTCCATTCCTTGAGCAGCGCCGCCATTTCCCGGGTCTTCACTCCGGAATACGAGGAAATGCCGATGTACAGCGCCTTGCCCTGCTGCACCGCAGTGGCCAGCGCACTGGCGGTTTCTTCCAGGGGCGTATCGGGGTCGAAACGGTGGGAATAAAAGATATCCACATAGTCCAGCCCCAGGCGCTGCAGGCTCTGGTCGAGGCTGGCCAGCACGTATTTGCGCGAGCCCCCGCCCTGGCCGTAAGGCCCCGGCCACATGTCCCAACCGGCCTTGCTGGAGATGATCAACTCATCGCGGTACTGCTTGAAATCTTCGCGTAGCAAGCGGCCGAAATTGATCTCGGCGCTGCCGTAGGGCGGGCCGTAATTGTTCGCCAGGTCGAAATGGTTGATGCCCAGGTCGAACGCCGTGCGCAGCAAGGCGCGCTGGGTGTCGATGGGCGTGCTGTCGCCAAAGTTATGCCACAACCCCAGCGACAACGCCGGCAGCACCAGCCCGCTGCGCCCGACGCGGCGGTAAGGAATGGACTCGTAGCGGTTTTGCGCAGCGGTGTAGGTCATCGAAAAGGCTCTCTGTTCGGACGGCTGGAGGCAGAAGCTAACATTTCACAGACGCCTCGGTCAGGCGGAAAGTTCGCGAATCAGGTGTGGGAGCGAGCTTGCTCGCCAACGCATCTGCCCAGACAACCCAGAACCCGTGGCGAGGGAGCTTGCTCCCGCTGGCCTGCGCAGCAGGGCCCCAGCATGCTGACAGGCAGAACGCGTTGTTTGATTTTACGACTGCTGCGCAGCCGAGCGGGAGCAAGCTCCCTCGCCACAGGGGCTTGGCAATGGCCGGAATTTGGTACCCATCCCACAGGGTTTTGCAGTGCGAGGAAATCGGGGACCACGTTAACGCGCCTGCGCAAACACCTCCGCCACCCAATCCACAAACACGCGAACCCGCGGCGACATGAGTCGGTTGTGCGGATAGAGCACCGACACCGGCATGGACGGTGGTGGGGTGTGGGTGAGGACCTCCTGCATCAGGCCCTGCCGGATCGGCTCTTCCATTCGGTAATGCGGGCATTGGATCAGGCCCAGGCCGGCGATGGCCGAGGCGGCGTAGATTTCCGCGCCGGACACCGACAACGTCCCCCCGATCGGCACCTCCTTGAGTTCGCCATCGACCATGAACTCGAATGGATACAGCTTGGCGGTGGTCCGCGAGACGTAATTCACTGCCCGGTGATGCTTCAAGTCATCGAGGCTTTTCGGTTCGCCGTACTGGCGAAGGTAACCGGGACTGGCACAGGTGATCTGCCGAAGATTGGCGACACGCCGACCAATCAATGAAGAGTCCGCCAACGTACCGGAGCGCAGCACGCAATCGACGCCTTCGGCTATCAGGTCGACGAAACGATCTGCTTCGCTGATGAACAGTTCTATTTCGGGGTAGCGGGCCATGAATTGTGGCAACGCCGGAATGACGAAATACCGAGCCTGGGTGCCGTGCAGGTCTACTCTCAGTTTGCCTTTGGGCGCCACGCCACGAAACGCCAGTTCGGCTTCTTCCAGCTCCGCCAGCAATTGCACGCAGCGCGGGTAATAGGCTTCGCCGTCGAGGGTCGGGCGCACCTTGCGGGTGCTGCGCTCCAGCAAACGCACGCCCAGCCAGGCTTCGAATTGGTTGAGTGTGTGGGTCAGCGTGGCCCGGGGCATGTTCAGGTCTTCAGCGGCCAGGGTGAAACTGCTGCGCTCGTAGATGCGGACAAACACCCTCATTGCCTTGACCTGATCCATCTGAATCCTGCGCTCTGATTGTTGGGAAATGTTGAACAGTCAAGGCAACTTTCCGGCATTTATCGCCAAGAGTAAACATGTGAATCTGGCTTCAACGACTCAAGCCTCAACAACAAAGGGAACCCTCACATGACTGTTCAAAACTCGAAAGTTGCCATCGTGACCGGCGCCTCCCGCGGCATCGGCGCCGAAATCGCCAAGCACCTGGCCAGCGAAGGCTTCGCCGTTGTCGTCAATTACGCCAACAGCGCCAGCGAAGCGTCCAAGCTGGTGGTGCAATTGCGCCAGGCCGGCCACCAAGCCATAGCGGTCAAGGCCGACGTGTCATCTGCCGCCGATGTGCGTCGGTTGTTCGATGAGACCGAAGCGCAGTTGGGCAAGGTCGATGTATTGATCAACAACGCCGGCATCCTCCAAGTGATGCCCCTGGCGCAGCACAGCGACGAGTTGTTCGACCAGACGTTCGCCATCAACACCCGTGGCACCTTCAACACCCTGCGCGAAGCCGCGACCCGCCTGAACGACGGCGGCCGGATCGTGAATTTTTCCAGCAGCACCGTAGGCCTGAACCTGCCCGGCTACTCGGTGTACATCGCCAGCAAGGCGGCGGTGGAATCCTTGACCCAGGTATTTGCCAAGGAACTGCGCGGTCGCCAGATCACGGTCAATGCCGTAGCTCCCGGCCCGGTCGCCACTGAGTTGTTCATGCACGGCAAGAGTGAGGAGCAGGTGCAACACTACGCCAAGATGCCGCCCCTGGAGCGCCTCGGCCAGCCGCAGGACATTGCCAGCATCATCGCGTTCCTGGTGAGCCCGGCCGCGGGCTGGGTGAATGGGCAGATCTTGCGGGCCAATGGCGGGCTGGTCTGAGGTTTAGTTCTGTGGCGAGGGAGCTTGCTCCCGCTGGGTCGCGAAGCGGCCCTGTTTTTGGGACTGCTACGCAGCCCAGCGGGAGCAAGCTCCCTCGCCACGGTTTGTATGTTTGCCTGTGGCATCTACTTAACTGACAGGCATCAGGCACTGCGGTCCCTTTGGGTCACCGCACCAAATGCAAGAACTGCAGGTGCCGCTCGTACTGGTCGAGGATGTCGTTGATGACTTGCTCCTTGGTGTAGCCCACTAGGTCGTAATCCTGGCTGCCTTCGCTCAAGTGCACCTCGGCGCGGTAGTAACGACGGTTGTTCAATTGCTTGGACCCCATGCCGCCACGGGCGAAGGACGGCGTGAAGTAGCCGCGCATCTGCACCTGGTAGATGAACGGATGCTGCTCGCCATGGCCAATCTCCAGGCTGACGCTGTCGTTGGCCGGGTCGGGCTGGGTCACCACCGTCAGGCCCTTCTCGGCAAACACCGCGGTCACTTCTTCAATGGCCGGGCGCACCGTGGTGTCGAGAAAACGGTACACCTCATCACGGGACGGGAAATGCACCGCCTGGCTCAAGCGTTGGCGCCAGCCGCCCGTGCCCCGACGTGAACCCGAGACCGGTGCCAGGGAATGCAATTGTGCGATCTGCTTCTGGGACTCCAGGTAGAACGCCTTGTGCAGGCCCCACATCATTAGCAAGAGAATCAGCGAGAACGGCAGGGACGTCAGCACCACCGCCGACTTCAAGGCATCAATGCTGCCGGAGAACAACAACGCACTGGTCACCAGGGCGGTCATCGCGCCCCAGAACACTCGCAACCATTTCGGCCCGTCCTCGTCGGGGTTGCCACCCTTGGCCGACAGCGTCGACAGCACGACGGTGCCTGAGTCGGCGGACGTGACGAAAAACACGAAGCTGATGAACACCGTGACCGCGATGACGGTCTTGCTCCAGGGGTAGGTCTCCAGCAGCAGGTAAAGGCTCATCGATGGGTTTTCCAGGGCGGACATGCCCAGGGCGCTCATGCCGTGGTTCAACACCTGGTCGATGGCGCTGTTGCCGAAGATCGACATCCACGCCAGGGTGAACCCCAGGGGAATCAGCAGCACGCCAAAGACAAATTCACGGATGGTGCGACCGCGGGAAATCCGGGCGATGAACAGCCCCACGAACGGCGACCACGCGATCCACCAGGCCCAGTAGAACACCGTCCAGCCACCCAGCCAGTCGCTGGGTTCGTTGTAGGCGTACAGGTCGAAACTCTTCATCGGCAGGGCGCCGAGGTAATCGCCGATGTTCTGGATCAAGGTGTTGAGCAAATGCTGGGTCGGGCCGGCGAACAACACGAACAGCAACAACGCGCAGGCCAGCAGCATGTTGATGTCGGACATGACCCGCACGCCCTTGTCGACGCCGGCCACGGCGACGATGATCGCCGCCCCCATCATCAGCACGATCAGGCCGACCTGAATCCATTGGGTGTGGGCGATGCCGAACAGATAATCGAGCCCGGAATTGAGGTGCAGCACACCAAAGCCCATGTCCGCGCCGAGGCCGAACACCGTCGCGATAATGCCGAAGCCGTCCACGGCGTAACCGATGGGACCGTTGATGCGCTTGCCGATCAGCGGGTAAAGCGCCGAGCGCAGGGCCAGGGGCAAATTGTGCCGGTAGGCGAAGTACGCCAGGGCCATGCCGACGAACGCAAAAATGCCCCAGCCATGCAGGCCCCAGTGCAAGAACAAGATCTGCATGGCCTGGCGCGCTGCCTGCGCGGTACCGGCTTCACCCTGGGGTGGCTGCACCATGTGAGTCAGCGGCTCGGACACGCAGAAGAAAAACAGCGTGATGCTGATGCCGGCGGCGAACAACATGCCGGCCCAGGACAGATAACTGAATTCGGGCTCGTCGTGGTCGGCACCGAGCTTGATCTTGCCGTAGCCGGACAAGGCGGTGACCACCACGAAGACCAGATACAGCGTCATCGCCAGCATGTAGTACCAGCCGACCGTATTGGCCGCCCAGTTCTGCGCCGCCAGCAACCAGGCGCCGGCCTGGGCGGGCATGGCGATCACCACCAGGCCGAACAGCAAAATGAAAGTCGCAGCGAAGTAAAAGACCGGCGGGTTCATGCGGACCAGGCCGCTGGGTGGAATAGACGAAGCGCTCATGAACGAAGCACCTCGGGAAGCGAAAGGGCGGCAGTGAAATACGGACTCGGCAAAGGCAAGCCTCCTGTTGTGAGCGGGCAGCAAACCGACGGTTTAACTTGAATGAACGTTCAAGTTAAACATGAATAGGCAGCTAAGGACTAATCGCAGGGCTAAACGGCATGTTTCCTACACTAGCTTACGGGTGGGTATGACGGTGCCAGTAGAGCATTCGTTCATTAGCGGCAATCCCAATGTGGGAGCGGGCTTGCTCGCGAAGGCGTCGGCATATCCAACATCATCGGTACAGACAGATCGCTTTCGCGAGCAAGCCCGCCCCCACAGGTCAAGTACAGGACAATCGGACGGTGTCGCCAGATTCAAGCTCGGACAAAAACATGCCGGTTGCCCCTGAATATCCGCATGCCTATAGTCCAGGCATCGCCTACAACCAGTACGGACCCATGATCAAACAACAGCTGTCTCGCTTTAATCGTCTCGACCTGCTCGGCCATCCGACACCGCTGGAAAAACTCGACCGCCTCTCCACCTGGCTCGGCCGCGACCTCTATATCAAGCGCGACGACCTGACGCCCCTGGCCTTGGGCGGCAACAAACTGCGCAAGCTCGAATACCTGGCCGCCGATGCCATCGCCCAGGGCGCCGATACCCTCATCACCGCCGGGGCGATCCAATCCAACCACGTACGCCAGACCGCCGCCCTCGCCGCGAAGCTCGGCCTGGGTTGCGTGGCCTTGCTGGAAAACCCCATCGGCACCGAAGACAGCAATTACCTGGGCAATGGCAACCGGCTGCTGCTGGAGCTGTTCGACGCCAAGGTCGAATTGGTGGCAAACCTGGACAACGCCGATGAGCAATTGCAGGCCCTCGCCGGTCGCCTGCGCAGCAATGGAAAAAAACCCTACCTGGTGCCGATTGGTGGTTCGAACGCCTTGGGTGCGCTGGGTTATGTACGCGCCGGCCTGGAACTGGCCGAGCAGATCAAGGACACCGGGATCGAGTTCGCCGCCGTGGTATTGGCCTCGGGCAGTGCCGGGACCCACAGTGGCCTGGCGTTGGCCTTGAGCGAAAGCCTGCCGGCGCTTCCGGTCATTGGCGTCACGGTTTCGCGCAGCGAGGAGGACCAGTTTCCAAAGGTCCAGGGCCTGGCCGAGCGCACGGCCGCGTTGCTCGAAATCGCCCTGCCAGAAGCGTTCAAAGTGAACCTGTGGGATGAATATTTCGCCCCCCGCTATGGCGAACCGAACGCCGGGACACTGGCGGCGATCAAGCTGCTGGCCAGCCAGGAAGGGTTGTTGCTCGATCCGGTCTACACCGGCAAGGCCATGGCCGGCCTGCTTGACGGCGTGGGTCGCAACCGCTTCGACGAAGGCCCGATCATCTTCCTGCACACCGGCGGCGCACCGGCGCTGTTTGCCTATGACGCAGCGTTCCAGGCTTAGTGAAGTGCTCTTGTGGGAGCGGGCTTGCTCGCGAAGGCGTCGGCACATCCAGCATAACCTGGACTGACAAATAGCTTTCGCGAGCAAGCCCGCTCCCACAGAATCGACATCACATTTGGAATATGTAGATGATTTAATATTATTTTCCAATCTATAAAAGCCACTCTATAGTCTCGCCGCAGGCGCATTTGCCGCGAGACGCCCAGGCTGCTTTAAGGCAGGATGTGGCAATCTTTTTGGATCGCGGCTACGCCTTATCTCAGCCAAAATAACCTCTTCATAAGAAAACACAGGGGCTTGTCATGAATTTTTCCGCATTACGTCGCAACCTGCTGGTGGGTTCGCTGGGCCTGGCATTGAGCGCCGGTCTGTTGGGGCAAGCGGTTGCCGGTGAGCAACTGCAGAAAATCAAGGATGCCGGTGAAATCAAGATCGGCTTGGAAGGCACTTATCCACCATTCAGCTTCGTGGATGAAAGCGGCAAACTGACCGGCTTCGAAGTGGAGTTTTCCGAAGCCCTGGCCAAGGAGCTGGGTGTGAAGGTCAAGCTGCAGACCACCCCATGGGCGGGCATTCTCGCGGCCCTGGAATCCAAGCGTCTGGACGCCGTGGTCAACCAAGTCACCATCTCCGAGGAACGTAAGAAAAAGTACGACTTCTCCGAGCCGTACACCGTTTCCGGGATTCAAGCGCTGGTCCTGACCAAGAAAGCAGCCGATCTGAACATCAAGTCGGCAGCTGACCTAGGCGGTAAAAAAGTCGGCGTTGGCTTGGGCACCAATTACGAACAGTGGGTCAAAGCCAACGTACCCACCGCCGATGTGCGCACCTACGAAGATGACCCGACCAAGTTCCAGGATCTACGCGTAGGCCGCATTGACGCCATCCTGATCGATCGCCTGGCCGCGCTGGAATACGCCAAGAAAGCCAAGGACACGACGGCCGCCGGCGAAGCCTTCTCGCGCCAGGAATCCGGTATTGCCCTGCGCAAAGGCGAGCCTGAACTGCTGGCCGCCGTGAACAAAGCCATCGAAAAACTTCGCGCCGACGGTACGCTGAAAAAACTCTCGGAAAAATATTTCGACGCTGACGTCACCCAATAATGGAAGCAGCACTTCAACTCGCACTGGACTCCGCGCCGTTCTTGCTCAAGGGCGCGTACTACACGGTCATCCTCAGCCTCGGCGGCATGTTCTTCGGCTTGCTGCTGGGGTTCGGCCTGGCGCTGATGCGCCTGTCGCGTCTCAAGGTGATCAACTGGATCGCCCGCATGTACGTGTCGTTCTTTCGCGGCACGCCATTGCTGGTGCAGTTATTCCTGATCTACTACGGACTGCCGCAACTGGGCCTCGAACTTGACCCACTGCCGGCGGCGCTTATCGGTTTCTCGCTGAACATGGCTGCCTATGCGTGTGAAATCCTGCGGGCCGCCATCAGTTCCATCGAGCGCGGCCAGTGGGAAGCCGCGGCGAGTATCGGCATGACCCGCGCGCAGACCCTGCGCCGGGCCATCCTGCCGCAAGCCGCGCGCACGGCCCTGCCACCGCTGGGCAACAGCTTCATTTCCCTGGTCAAGGACACCGCGCTGGCGGCGACCATCCAGGTACCGGAGCTGTTTCGCCAGGCGCAGTTGATCACCGCGCGAACCTTCGAAATCTTCACCATGTACCTTGCCGCCGCGCTGATCTACTGGGTTCTTGCCACCGTGCTCTCGCACCTGCAGAACGTATTGGAAGCCCGGGTCAATCGGCACGACCAGGAGTCCTGACCCATGATTGTCGTGGAAAAACTGACAAAACAGTTCAAGGGTCAGGTGGTGCTCAACGGCATCGACCTGAAGATCGAAGAAGGCGAAGTGGTTGCGATCATCGGCCCCAGCGGCTCGGGCAAGACCACGTTCCTGCGCTGCCTGAACTTCCTCGAAGAGCCTACCAGCGGCCGGATCAAGGTCGGCGACATCGAAATCGATGGCAGCCGACCGCTGAACCAGCAACAGGGCCTGGTGCGCCGCTTGCGCCAGCAGGTGGGCTTCGTGTTCCAGAACTTCAACCTGTTCCCCCATCGCACCGCGTTGGAAAATGTCACCGAAGGCCCGCAGGTGGTGAAAAAAGTCCCCCGTGCCGAAGCCGAAGCCCTGGGGCGCAAGCTGTTGGCCAAGGTCGGGCTGGCCGGCAAGGAGGATGCCTACCCACGGCGCCTTTCCGGCGGCCAGCAACAGCGCGTGGCGATTGCCCGGGCGTTGGCGATGGAACCGGCGGTGATCCTGTTCGACGAGCCAACCTCGGCCCTCGATCCGGAACTGGTAGGCGAGGTCCTGGCAACCATTCGCGGCCTGGCCGAAGAAAAACGCACCATGGTCATCGTGACCCACGAAATGGGCTTTGCCCGGGACGTGGCCAACCGTGTGGTGTTTTTCGACAAAGGCGTGATCGTCGAACAAGGCGAAGCCAAGGCCTTGTTTGCAGCGCCCAAGGAAGAACGCACGCGACAGTTCCTCAGCAAGTTCCTCTCTGCCGGACACGGCGATCAGTAAGTAAGTGTGCATCACTTCCAGGGATGGAAGTCATGCCATTACACAACTAACACATCATCGCCACTCACTTAATTCAAACGACACAACTTGCAACTTCTGCCTCGCCACCCCCTCAACTATTTATCGAGTTTCAAATACCGGAAAGCCTGGGAAAACGACCTGCGGCACCGAGTATTCTTAACAGACAAGCGTAGGACGTTTCTGAAGCCTTTCATGATGAGTTATTAAGCAACCCACTCTATTGACACTGAAACTATAGAGCCCTTATCTAGTGCCCGACAGGCGACGCACATGACTTTAGTTGCGCAATGATTTAGCGCAGACAGCCCATATAACTGCCTAAATAAAATAGGCCGTATTATCCGTCGCCTTTGATCTTTCTGAAACGGACTTAGTTTTCAAGCATCAAGGAGAACACCATGACATGTAAGTCGAAGAGTCCCGAACTGGCCGCCCCGACCCTGGCCAATGCCCACCCTGCGGGCATCAACATCGCCAGCGCCGCTCACCTGGAAGTTGTCATCGCACCTTACCCCGGCATGGACGCGGGTGACCTGATCGAATTGTTCTGGGACAACTGCTACGTCGGCTCGCGCGTGCTCTCACAGGCCGACGTGCTGGACGGCATCACGATGCGCATCCCGGAGAGTTTCATCGTCAACGGGACCTCGCGCATCCATTATCGGGTGATGCAGGTTGGTCGCGGGCCGGCGCTGTCAACCAAGCAACGGGTCCAGGTCAAGCTCGACTGTCCCGGCGGCCAGCCCTCGGCCTTGAGCGGCGATGAAAACCAGGGCCTGGCGCCGGTGCGCATTCCCGCCGCCATCCGACGCCAAGGGGTGAACCCGAACCAGATCAAACGTGGCGTACCGCTGACCATCGAACCCTACCTGAACATGGCCGCCGGCGACGCCGTGACCCTGCGCTGGGGCGACGTGCGCATGGACCTGCCGGCGGTCACCGCCAGCGAAGTCGGCCAGCCAATCAATATCTGGGTCCCGCCGCAAATCATCCTGGAAGCGGGAGAAGACCTGCGCCTGGAAGTGACCTATTGCGTCCTCGACCGCGTGGGCAACAACTCCCACTGGGCACCGCCACGGACGTTGAAGATTGGTTGTGCCAATCCGTATCTGAACACCTCACCGAAACAGGCGCTCATGGTCGCTGAAACGCGCCGCCGAGAGCCCTGATGCAACCCTTCCTGCGGCCTACAGGCTTTTGTGGCGAGGGAGCTTGCTCCCGCTATGTGGGAGCAAGGCTTGCCCGCGATGGACGCGATGCGGTCTTGCAGAATCGAGGCGCCTG